>JAOTWK010000105.1 GCA_029862935.1 Gemmatimonadota bacterium
AAGCGCAGAGCTGAGCAAACCGCGGAGATCTTCGCTCAACAACTGAAACCTTCTGACGGTGTTTTGGGCGTCGCGGGACTGAGTCCCAACGATGATGTGACACCCGTAGCCGACACGGCGGTTCCCAAACTAGCAGATGTGATGCTCGTGGGACATCTGCCGTTCCTCAGTCGACTCGCCGCGCATCTCGTAGCAGGGGATGCCGAGATGCAAGTGGTTCGCTTCCGCAACGCGGGGATAGTCTGTCTGTTGGAGGAAGAGGACGACTGGTCCGTCAAGTGGGTGATGACACCCGACCTGCTGACACGATGAACCCTGGGGCTGGGGAGGTCTAGCGGTGTGTGAAAAGACTTGCCGAAGCTCCGGATAAAGGGCCGTCGCACACTGCATGGCACATGGTAGCACAAGTTGAAACAGGGGACTCGTCAAAGAAGCGAACGATGAACACATATCTCTTGGCAGCTGCCGCCCTCAGCGCGGCAGGTGGCGTACTGCACTCAGTGCTCGGTGAGCGCCTCATCCTCTCGAAGTTGACAACCGCGGGTCTCCCGGAACTGATCGGATCGTCGGTGTTCACCCTCAGGGTGTTACGCGTCTTCTGGCACCTCGTTAGTGTGGCGTGGTGGGGCTTTGCCGGACTCCTGGTGCTCTTGGCGACGATGCCAGGGAGCGGCGAACATCAGCGACTGATTTGGGCCATCGCTCTGACATTTCTCACTTCGGCAGCGGTGTCCCTCAGCGTGACGCGAGGCAAGCACTTCTCGTGGAGTGTCCTGCTGGTGGTTGCGGTGCTGACCTGGCTTGGCGGAGGCTGAGGCAGTCCTAGGAAGAACCATGGATCGGTGGGGATCGATGATGAGGGGCGGCGGTTTGCCCCGCGCGACGGGTCCAGCGATCTTGTAGCGGTTATGACCGAGCGACGATACAGCGAGGAAGAGGTCGCCGCCATCTTCGAGCGGGCCGCCGAGGCGCAGCAAACCGCGCGGCGTCAGCTCCCCCAAGGCGAGGGCATGATGCTCGCGGAGCTGCAGGAGATCGGTCGCGAAGTGGGTATTCCGCCTGAGCTGGTAGCCCAGGCGGCGCGATCGATGGATCAAGGCGGGCTCGCGGCGTCACGGAGATTCCTCGGTCTTCAGATTGGCGTCGGACGGACAGTTGATCTCGACCGGCGGATCTCAGAGAAGGAGTGGGAGCGCCTGGTCGTCGATTTGCGCGAGACGTTCGACGCGCGCGGCACGGTTCGCAACGACGGCTCCTTCCGCCAGTGGACCAACGGCAACCTACAGGCCCTTCTCGAGCCAACTGAAACCGGACACCGGCTCCGCCTCCGAACCGTCAAAGGTGACGCCCGCGGATTGATGACCGCGGGGCTCGCGAGCCTCGGAGTCGCGGCGGCTATGGTGATCGCGTTCGCGGTGACCGGCGGGCTCGGCGACTCTTTACCGGGAGTAGGATTCCTGTCAGCCATCGGCCTCGGCATGTTCGGCATCGGGGCGATCCGCTTGCCGGGCTGGGCGCGGCTCCGCCGACATCAGATGGAAGGGATAGCTGCACGGCTCGTGCTAGCGGCACAGTCTGAGGACCCGGACGATCCGCCCGCCAAGACCAGCTGAGCGGATGGCGAAGGAGACCGGCGCCTACGCTAGGGAACGGTGAACGTCTGCAACATCGCCTTTTCCCTGGGTTTGGTACCTCGGCAATCCACGCGTAACGGCCCGACTCCAAGTGCACGGTGAAGTAGGCGACTCCACCCGCGGGCATTTCCTGCGTGCCACCCAGGAACTTGGCCGGTCGACTGCGTATAGTTTATCCAGGTCGCTAACTCCTGGAGATCGGTCCCATCCTTTAACCGAGCGAGGTGCACACCGTGACCCAAGATGTTCGTGGGCTTGCTGGTTTCTCGAAGTGAACGTTACCCGAAGTGGCGTTATCCCGTCCCGTGCATCCAGAAGACGCGATCGCGAGTACGAGCAGGAGAGGAAGCAACACTGTTAGCTTCCCGAAACTTCCTTTTGGCGCCTTTATGCGGGACTGTCGGGGTGAATGAAAGAGAGGCTGTACGGTCCAAATCGAAACGTGGTTCGGACTAAGGTGCGGTTCGTGTTTGCTCAAGTCGCCCGACTGGCCGCGCACGGCCGCCGTATGCTTGCGCGACCAAGGGTGCGCTCCGCAGCTTATACGAACCGTGTTTGCCAAGCGGACTTTGAAAGGGAACATCATGGCTGATCTCAAGACCAAGAAGAATCGACAAAGCGTCACCAAGTTCCTCAGCAGCGTGCAGGACACAGCGCGGCGCGCGGACGCAAAGAAGGTCGTCGCCCTCATGAAAGACGTCACCGGTGAGAAGCCTGCGATGTGGGGCGACAGCATCGTCGGGTTCGGCACGTATAGGTACAAGTATGAAAGCGGCCGGGAAGGAGAATGTCCGGTCACGGGATTCTCGCCCCGGAAGGCCAACCTCACGCTGTACATCATGTCGGGGTTCTCGCAGTATCGAGAGCTGCTCGGCAAGCTCGGCAAACACAAGACAGGCAAGTCCTGTCTCTACATCAACCGCTTGGAGGACGTTGACATGAAGGTGCTTCGGAGGCTTGTGCGTGAGTCGGTAACCCACGTCAAGCGGAGCGAGAAGGCACAGAGGGAGCAGTGATGGACGATCCTCGACTGCGAGAGATCCTGGGTCTCCTTGATCCACCTGCCGGAAAACGTCTGTGGTACGGTGGAGCTACCGTGAACGGCAGTCTCCGGGGCGTGACATCGGAACAGGCCGCGTGGCAGCCTGGTCGCAAAGGGCACTCCATTTGGGAACTGACGTTACACGTGGCGTATTGGAAGTATGCGGTGCGCCGGAATCTCGAGGCGTTGCCCCAGGGCGGGTTTCCTCGGTCACCGTCGAATTGGCCCGCCGTGCCGAAGCCGGCCGACGCAGCGCACTGGAAGGCAGATCGTGCTCTCTTGCGCTCAGAGCACGAGCAGCTGGTGGAGGCGGTGCGCGCCTTCAGTCCGCGGCGGTTGGACGAAACGGCGCCGGGCAGCGGGAACTACCGGTTCGCAGATCTTCTGTTTGGTATTGCGAGTCATGATCTTTATCACGTCGGCCAGATACAACTGATGAAGCGCCTGTACCAGGGCCGGCGCCGGTGACCCAGTGAGATCTCATGGACTCCGGAGGTGGCAATGATCGCGCGCACATGGCATGGAGCCGTCCCCGCCGAGCAGGCTGACGCCTACTTTGAGTATCTGCAACAGACGGGTGTTCCGGGTCTCAAGGAAACGCCAGGAAACCAGGGCGTGTACGTGCTCCGGCGTATCGAGGGCGGTCGGGCGCACTTCTTCATGATCTCGTTGTGGCAGTCGCGTGAGAATATCCGAGCGTTCGCTGGGGACGATATCGAGCGCGCCCGCTACTATCCGGAAGACGCGGAGTTCCTTCTGGCGCTCGAGCCGCATTGCACACACTACGAGGTGCTTACCGGGCCCGAGGCCGCCGCACCATAGCAGCCACCCACAGACCGGGTAGACGGCGGGGGTATTTCTTGTTGGGAGTCGCGGGCGTGGGGGAGGGCTGCGGCCGCATCGTTCGAAGAGCCTCTTGCGTGATCACTAATCAGGCATGCACGTTGGCAGGCGCGACCAGCCTGAAAATTTCGGCTGTGCATGACGACTTCACAATGATAGGAGACCCAATATGGCCAAGAAGAAGATCATTGCGGTGGTAGGGGCAACCGGAGCCCAGGGTGGTGGACTGGTCCGCGCCATCATGAGTGACAAGGGTGGCGACTTTACGGCTCGGGCCCTCACGCGCGACGTCAACTCGGAGAAGGCGACAGCGCTTGCGGCCTTAGGTGCGGAAGTGGTGGCAGCCGACGTGGACGATGTGGAAAGCCTGAAGAAGGCCTTCGCCGGCGCCTACGGTGCCTATTGCGTCACATTCTACTGGGCGCACTTGTCGCCCGAGAAGGAGTTGGCGCAGGCTCACTCCATGGCTCAAGCTGCAAAGCACGCCAACATCCAGCACGTGATTTGGTCCACTCTCGAAGACACACGCAAGTGGGTACCTCTAAATGACAATCGTATGCCGACATTGATGGAGAAGTACAAGGTCCCCCACTTTGATGCCAAGGGCGAGGCCAACAATGTATTTACCGAGGTAGGGGCGCCGACCACGTTTTTGTTGACGTCCTTCTATTGGGACAATCTGATCAACTTCGGTGCGGGTCCCCAAAAAGGTCCAGACGGCAAGTTGGCCATCACGTTTTGCATGGGTGACAAGAAGCTGCCCGGCATCGCAGCGGAGGACATCGGCAAGTGCGCGTACGGTGTCTTCAAGCAAGGCAAGAAGTACATTGGCAAGACCGTCGGTATCTCCAGTGAGCACCTGACGGGGGCGCAAATGGCCTCGGCGCTCAGCAAGGCACTCGGTCAACCTGTGGGCTACAACAGCGTGGATCCCGAGGTGTACCGTGGCTTCGGGTTTCCAGGGGCGGACGATCTCGGAAACATGTTCCAGTTCAAGCGCGATTTCGAAGACTACTTTTGTGGCGCGCGTGACGTGAAGTTCACCCGGTCGCTCAACCCTACTTTGCAGACGTTCGACAAGTGGCTCGCCCAGAACAAGAGTCGCATTCCACTCGGGTAACGCGGGTGGAGTCGCTGTGGCCGAGGTGTTCGCGGCCACAGCAGAGAAAGGATGGTACGTGATACGATCGATCCAAAGATTTCTGCGATGCGGCGTGCTCATGGCGGTATGTGGGGGGTGTGCCGTGTCGCAGGGCGAACAGGCTGGTCAAGAACCATTCGCTCGAGTTCGAGTACACGTCGGCGTCCCGACGAACGCGATGCTCTCGAGCGACGTGGACCACGACGGACACGTCGACCTGGTCGTATCTGGCGCAGAGCGGGTTTTCGTACTGCGTGGTCGTGGTGATGGCCAGTTCGATGTCGCTCAGTCGGTCATGGCCGGTGAGCATCCAAGTAACCTCGCCGTTGCGGACCTCGATGGGGATGGCTGGAACGATGTAGCCGTCGCCAATCATGAGACGGACTACGTGACCCTGTTGTTCGGGGGACCGGGCGGGGACTTCGTGACTCGGGAGTACTCCCGATTTCAAGTGAATGTGTCCCCCCATCCGCATGCGGTGTTGTTGCAGGACGTCGACGCGGATGGTCATGCGGATCTTCTGGTCGACGACCGTACGGCTGAGGCGGTCCGGTTGTTCAAGGGCCTCGGCGACGGGACCCTTTCGACTTTCACCCTGATCGCGGTTGGCGGTGATCCGTACCGGGGGATGGCCCTGGCCAACTTGAACGGCGATGGCCATGTCGATCTCGTCACCCCTAATCCCGATCACGTGGCCGTGCTGCTCGGGGACGGCACGGGCCGGTTCGCCCAAGACACGGTCCTGCGGCCTGGGTTCTACCCGTTCTCGGTCGCGGCGGGGGATGTGAATGGCGACGGCTGGACTGACCTCGTGGCGGGGTCCGGGGAGCGTGTGGGATCTCTCGTCGTCTGGTCTGGCGGAGTCGACGGATCGTTTCGCGCTGCCGGCCGCTACGACATCGCGCCGGGACCGACGACGAGCACGGCAGAGGATCTCACCGGAGACAACCGCGCCGAGGTTTTGGTGGCAAGCTACGTCGGAGGTGAAGTCGCCGTCCTGACCGGGGGGGACTCACCGACGCTGTATCGTCTCGAGGTGGAGGGGAACCCGTACGGGCTTGCCACCGGAGACTTCGACGGGGATGGTCGAACCGACTTCGCAGTGGCGAATGACGGGGCTGAAGAGATCACCGTCTTTCTTTCGAGGTTCTGAGGGTTCGGCGGCTTTCTAAGATCACAGGCAGTTGTGGACGCCCTAGGCACGATTGGCGCGCACCGTCGCGGCAGGTCGCAAGGAGTTGACAGTGGGGCAACTCGCTAAGCGCAGATCCGTTTTGGAGAAGGTCGGTCCGGACAACCTAGCCACGTGTGGTATTGGGTGTCTCACCAATCCCAAACACATTGGCCACCCGGCCAAGCTCGCCTGGCTCGAGCGGCGCTTCGCTGAGGGGTTGCGCTACCTGCTTTGCCGCGACCTGAAAGGAAAGCCCCTGGCTTTCCTGGAGTACGTCCCGGGCGAATATGCGTGGCGGCCGGTGGACGCAACGGGCTGGCTGTTCGTGCACTGCCTGTGGGTCTACCCCAGCGGCCAAAAGGTCGGCGGCCTGGGTACCCGCCTGATCCGCGCATGCCTGGATGAAGCGCGAGATGCAGGCGCCATTGGGGTCGCCGCGATGGTGAGCGATGGGACGTGGATGGCGAGCAAGCACGTGTTTCTCAAGAACGACTTCGAGGAGATTGATGCGACGGATCGGTTCGAGCTCGTCATTCACCGGTTGAAGCAAGGACCGGCGCCACGTTTCCGAGACATCAGCAAGAACCTTTCGCAATACAAGGGCCTGCACGTCGTCTATACGGCGCAGTGTCCTATGCTGCCCAAGTCCGTCAGCGATCTGAAAGAGATGGCGGCCGAACATGGGCTCGATTTGCAGGTCTCGGTGCTCGACAGCCCGCAGAAAGCGCAGCAACGTGCACCGTCGTACTACGGTGTCTATAGCCTGGTGTGGAACGGCAAGCTCCTGTCAGATCATTACGTGAGCAAAGGGCGGTTCAGGGGCATTCTGCGGAAGGAGATCCTGCAGCACGGAGCGTAAGGGGGGCTTGCGTCCGGAGCGGCAAGATATCACAATTGCGAATCAGTGGTGATTGACGTACGGGGTCTCCCAAGAAAGACACAGGAGCTTACGATGAACTGCAGCCACCCCTCCCGGGTTGCACTCGTGGCCGTTATCGCGGCCGTAACCGTGGCATGTCAACCATCAGGAGACCAGGAGCCCGCGGAGCCGCATATCGCCGGTGGAACCGACATCGACCGCGGACGATACTTGGTCATCGTCGGTGGGTGCAATGATTGCCACACCGATGGATACATGGTCGCTGAGGGTGATGTACCTGAGGACCAGTGGCTGCTTGGTTCGGCCCTCGGCTGGCGGGGTCCCTGGGGGACAACGTATCCGCCTAATCTCAGGCTCACGGTTCAGCGCATGGGCGAAGACGAGTGGGTCGAGATGCTACGGACACGAACCGCTTTGCCACCGATGCCGTGGATGAACCTGAACCAGGTGGCGGAAACGGATAGCCGGGCGCTGTACCGTTACATTAGCTCGCTCGGAGCGTTTGGGGAGCCCGCACCGACGGCACTCCCACCCGGTCAGGAACCGTCAACGCCCTACTTTGTGCTGGATCCCGTCATGCCCGGTCAGTGACGTCGAGGGGCGGTGAGGCTCGGAGGTCTTGCCGATGACTGGATGGCGTCGCGTTTCGGGCTCAGCCTGACGGTAGGCAGCGCAGCTTCTATCCTTGCCTTCGCTATCGGTGCGTTTAGCATGCGTGCCGCCACCATTCGGGCCGGTCGCCTAGCACAGCGCTCGCATCGATGTCGGACGGCGACGCGCGCGAGACGATGCAGGCAGAGATGCGGAGGCTGCGCCTGCGTGCTGCGACAAGTGCGCAGTGGGTGGCGACGCTGCTTGTGATCGCGGTTGGCACCATGGCCGTGGCTCGTTACCTCTAGTCGACCCATCATGATCTCATCAAGGAATTTCACCGCTCGTCCCAATAGGAGGCACCGTATGCGACACACGAAACTGCTTACCATAACGCTAGTCGGACTGTCCATGGGCTGCGCTGAGACGCGCACGGCGGAGGAGTACTCGGAGGCGGTGACCGCCGACCCCGCGCACTACTCGGTCGAGTATGAAAATGACGCCGTTCGATTGCTCCGGATTGCGTACGGCCCGGGCGAGGAGTCGGTGATGCACTACCATCCCGCTACCTGCTCGATTTCTCTAGGGCCGGCGTCATGGCAAATGACCGATCCCGAAGGCACGGTCTCCCAGGACTCGGCGACAGCTGCTGGACAAGTCGAGTGTGGGGAAGCCACGGTGCACCTGCCCGAGAACCCTGGTAGTCAACCGAGTGAACTGATCCTCGTGGAGTTCAAGGAGGGGGCGACCGCCGGGATGACGACGTGGGAGTATCCCGGGGCGGTGGTTGCAGATTCCGCCCACTACTCGGTCGAGTTCGAGAATGATGTGGTGCGCGTGCTTCGCATCGCGTACGGCCCGGGCGAACGATCGGTCATGCACTACCACCCCGCCAACTGTTCGATAGCGCTGGGCGACGCGTCATGGCGCATGACCGATCCTACCGGAGCCATGGCTCAGGACTCGGTGATGTTGGGAGAGGTGGAGTGTGGCGACGCGGGTGTCCATCTCCCAGAAAACACGACTAGCGGACCCAGCGAGCTCATTCTGATCGAGTTCAAGGGGCGAGAGACGTTCGCGGAGTAGTGCTGCACCAGCCATTCTCGACCCTCCGACTTCCGCTTGCAGAGATGGCAGCGACGCATCCACCTTAGCTGCTATGGTCCCGTGAGGCAGAGGAGACGCTTCGGTCATATTTGCTGATCCGAGGCATGAAACGCTGAGCCCCAAGGAGGGTGCACCATGAGGCCAACGGCGTTGGCAATCGCGGTCGTGCTCGTTGGTTGCGGAATTGGCGACCAATCGCGCGAAGCTGCAGACGCTGATCTCTTGGCGCCCGCTTTGGATCTGTACTCGCAGATGCGGCTGGAAGACGCACTCCCGTTGTTTCAAGAAGTCGCCGACGCTGAGCCGCAGAACGCCGACGCGCACGCGTGGGTTGCGGAGACGGCGCGGCGGCTGTGGGAGTTTGACTTGGTGGTCAACGAGACGCAGGCGGCCCTCGCACTCGACTCGTGTCACAGCTTCACCCACACGGTGCTCGGCGACGCGTATCGCACGGAGCTGAGCAACTGGGAGGCAGCTGACCGCGACTCGTCCTGGGCACACTATCAACGAGCGGTGGACTGCGACCCTCGTGATGGCAATCCATGGATTGGCATTTGGCTTGGCGCGATGCATCGCAGAGATGGTGCGATGGAAGAACGCGCGCTGCGACAGTTGGTCGAGACGGGATTCCTCACCCCCACGGTGATGGCGTTCAACCGCTGGGTGTTACAATCGCTCCCCGAAAACGCGATCCTGATCACCAATGGAGACTGGGACACGTATCCGGCCCTCGCGCTGCAGGTCGTCGACGGTGTGCGGACCGACGTGGGAATCACCAATCGCTCATTGCTCAACCTCGGTTGGTATGCAAACCTGATGAGCGAGAGATATGGGATCGCTCTCCCGGCAACGCAGGAAGAGCTCGAGAGCTACCGGCCGCGTCGCAACGCGGAAGGATCCGTGGTAATCCTGTCGGACCACATCATTATGCAGTGGGCGGAACTGGAAAGCCTCTCGGGGCGTCCGCTTGTTTTCGCTCCTACCGTGAGCATGTCGAGCTTCAGTAGCAACCCGCGGCTCCAGTTCGCGGGGACGCATTGGAGATTGACCGCGGATGCGAGCTCGTTAGATGTTGACGTCGAAGCGGTGCGGGCAGCGATGGACGTTATTGCAGGGAGCGATCTTTCTGGTCCCGAGGTTAGTCCCCAGGATCGGAGCGCTAT
>JAOTWK010000002.1 GCA_029862935.1 Gemmatimonadota bacterium
TCCGTCGATCGCGGCGAGTAGATCGAGTGGCTCCCGGGAAATTCCTTGCGCGTGGAGCAGGTGACAAGGTGGATCGTACGCGACGCGCACACCGGGCAACGTGCCCCGCCGGAGACCGACAGCAGCTAAGACTTCACTGACATCTTTGACTCGTTGCGCGAATGCTGCGGCTGTCGATTGCAGGGGATCGTTCGCGAACAGCCGTCCGTACTCCTTGAGCATGGCGCCGCAGCCGGCCGCGTTGACGACGACTGGGAGATCCTGTGGTGCCGTCGTGAACGCTGCCAAGTTACTTCGTGCGAGGGAGACCGCGTCTTGGCGCTGACCTGCATGCGCGTGCAGCGCCCCGCAACACCCCTGTCCCGCAACCTCCTTGATTGCGATGCCGTTGGCGGCCAGGACCCGACGTGTTGCGTCGTGCACCTGTGTAAAGAGGCCTTCCATGATACACCCGCGGAACAAGATGGCAGCAGCGTCGCTTGGAGCACGGACGTTCCGTGGGGAACGTGCCGCTGCAAGCTTGGCGGGTGTGGTTGCCGCCAGCATGCCGAGTGCGAACCGAATCGGGTTGCGTCCGGCGAGTGCGCGCGCTAGAGGGCGGGCGCACTTTGCTGCTGCGAGGGCCGGGCGGCGCACGCGTGGGCGGCTCATGACGGCATGAATTGCTCGTACGACACGGGGGATCGGGCGGCTGCTGGCAAGATCGTGTCGGACCGCCTCGAGGGCCGCGCCATACTGCACCCCCGACGGACAGACCGGCTCGCATCCGCGGCACCCGAGACAGCGATCGAGGTGCAGCGCCAACGTGGGATCATCGCGGCGCAGCCGCCCCGAGGCCATGCTGCGCATCAGGACGATCCGACCACGGGGACTGTCGGCCTCATCGCTAGTGACCAGGTAGGTCGGGCAGCTCTGGAGACAGAAGCCGCAGTGCACGCACGGATCGAGCCCCGCCAACGCGGATGCGTTCACGGTTGTTCTCCGACTGGCACGACCAGCACATGGCCCGGATCGAATGTGGTCCGCAGCGATGACAGGAGGCGGCCTACCCCTTCACGGTACGCGCCGAAGTGACCCAGTGCCGAGCGGTATGGCCATGGAGCACGTTCGAGCGTGACGGGGGTTTCCTGTTGGGCCGCGGTGTGGCGCAGGAGTCGGAGCTTCTCGATTTCGGTATGGCCGCACCACCGAATCGCACCGGCAGCGGCGGTGGCTGAGAGCCACCCGTCGGGCAGGTGGTGCTCCACGAGGTCGAGCATTCGGTCCAATGAGGAGAGGAGCGCTCCGAGCCGGATCGTGATGGGTGCTCCGGTGAAGCCGGCAACGAGCGAGCGCCACAGTTGGATGCCCTCGTCGCGATCGAGCTCCCGGAATCCGGCTCGAGCGGCTCCCCGTGCGGCGTCTCGCGTTGCCGCGACTTCCGCTCCGCTGCCCAGGAGTCGAACGGCGAGACCCCAGTCGGCCCCTCCGAGCACAGCCGGCGCGATCAGTTCGAGGGCCGCCGGCGTAATGCCTCGCGTGACGATCTCTTGGGCATCCGCGATCAGTCCGTCTCGCGGCCCGGTCGCCAGGAGCGTCACGTCGGCGCGAGGAACGGCTCGCAGCCGGAAGGTCACCGAGGTCACGAGCCCGAATGCCCCGAAACTACCGGTGGCGAGTTTCGCGAGGTCGAACCCGGCGACATTCTTCACAACGCGTCCTCCCGCCCTCACGATCCGACCGTCACCGGTGACGAGGGTGAGGCCGAGCACGTGGTCGCGCACGTTCCCGTACCCCGTTCGAAGCGTCCCAGCGGTTCCGGTTACGACGACGGACCCGACCGAGCGCGTGAGCCCCGGTGGGTCAACGGCCACCCAGGATCCCCCTTCGGCCAGCGTGTCGCGAAGCCCGGCCCACGGCAGTCCGGCCCCGACCGTGGTCACGAGGTCGGCCGGGTCGAAATACGACACACGATTCAGCTGCCCCGTCACGAGCACCAAGTCGGCGGGGGCGTCGGGCGCAATCCAGTGCCCGGTTCCTTCAACGCGGATGTGCCACCGCTCTCGGTGCGCGGTGGCGAAGATCCGTGCGGCGGCTTCCTCGTCTCGCGGGGCGACACGAGGGGGGCCTGCGGTGCCCGTCTCGAAGACCGCCCGGTCGCCCAGCAGCTCGCGCAGCTGTTGCAGCAGGCTCACGGGCTCTCCAGCCAATGCTCGACAAGTCGCTTGGTGTCGCCGACGAACTTCTCCACTTCTTCGACGTAGCTCCGGGCCTCCTCAACGCGCCACGGGCTCGTGAGCGCACGCTGCACATCGCCCTTAGTGAGCGTGGCAAAGAGACTGGGGAGTTGGTGGCAGATTCTGCGGTGCATCTCCGCAGCGCTGAGCGACTGTTCCCAGGGGCGAGCATCCTGCCACGCCCGAATCGTCGCCCCCGCAATGGCGGCGGGATATGCCTCCTGGATGGCCGCGCTTCCGTCCTCTGCCACGAGGTGCCGACGCGCAGTGGCCGACCGCTCCAGGGCGCTCTGCAACTGATCGTGCAAGGCTGTGCGCCAGCGGGTAGGGATCGCTGTCATGGTGCAGGCGGCAGCACCTTGCCGGGGTTGGCGAGGCCATGGGGATCGAACGCCCGGGCCACGTCGCGCATGGCGTTCAACGTCATGGCATCGAAGATGAGCGGCATCAACTTGATCTTGTCGAGCCCGACACCGTGTTCGCCGGTGATGGTCCCTCCGGCTTCAACGCAGACACGCATCATGGCAGCGGCCGCCTGGTCGACCCGCTCGGCTTCCTCTGGGTCCTCGGCGTTGAAGCTGATGTTGGGATGGAGGTTGCCGTCGCCCGCGTGGAAGAAATTTGCTACGGAGACCCTGTGCTCTCGAGCAATCTGGACCACCCGATCGAGCACGTCCGGGAGAGCAGATCGGGGAACGACCGCATCTTGCACGATGAGGTCACGATCGATACGGCCCAGTGCACCAAACGCTTTCTTTCTGCCGTGCCACAGGCGGGTGCGGGTGGCCTCGTCACTCGCGGAGAGGATGGATCGTGCACCCGCCGCGCGCAGTGCGCGTTCGATATTCGCCGCCTCTTCGAGCAATGGCGTCTCGTGAGGGCCATCGAGTTCCACAAGGAGGATGGCGGCAGCTTCGGTGGGGTAGCCAGCCGCATAGATCGATGCCTCGACGGCCCGGATGCAATTGGCGTCCATGATCTCCATCGCGGCAGGGACGATGCCCTGCCGAATGATGTCGGAGACAGCCTGACCTGCTTGCTGAATGCTGTCGAAGTCGGCCAACAGGGTCTGAACGGCACTCGGGACGGGGGTGAGCCGAACCGTGACCCGCACGGCAATACCGAACATGCCCTCGCTTCCCACGAAGAGTCCCACCAGGTCGGGTCCCCATGCTTCGCCACTTGGCGAGCCAAGCGTGGCGAGCGATCCGTCGGGTAGCACGACGTCGAGGGCGAGGATGTGATTGGTGGTCACGCCATACTTCAGGCAGTGGGGGCCGCCGGCATTCTCGGCCACGTTTCCCCCGATGGTACACACTGTCTGACTGGCGGGATCGGGAGCGTACTGGAGGCCAAGACGTGCGGTCGCCGCTGAGAGTCGCACGTTGACGGCTCCGGCTTCTACCACCGCCCGCCGGTTGATCGCATCGATCTCGAGAATGCGGTTGAGACGCGTGAGGACGATCAGGACGGACTCGGGTCCGGCAATAGCGCCGCCGGAGAGTCCGGTACCGGCTCCCCGCGCGACAAACGGGACATCGCTGGCGGCAAGCACGCCTACGACCCGCATGACCTCGTCCACGGTGCCAGGGATGACGACGGCGGCCGGGCGCCGTCGCTGTGTGGCGAGTGCGTCCGCAGCGTAGGTCTCGAGTTCAGCCTCTGCCGTGCGCACCCAGCGCTCGCCAACGACCGCGGACAGCCTCCGCAGGACGTCGAGGGTCACCGTCATCGGCCCTTGAGCGCCGAGCCGTCGTCCGTCGTCCCTCGCCCGTTACGCTTCGCGCGTTGGTGAATCTGGGCGCGCTGGGCGACGTCCCCCGTCACCGACTCGAGCAGTGTCGTCAATCGCGTGACGCGCTCTTGCGGGGATTGGCTTTCCAGGAGCTCTTGCTTGATGGGCATCTCGACGTCGATCGAGGCCGCCACGTGGAACGAGAGTGCGGCGGGATCCTCGGGGAGGTTCATCGGGGCGAGAGGCTTGTCGGTGAGTGCGCCCAGTGCCGTGGCAAACCGCCTGAACTCGTCGCGGAGGTCGTCCGCAAGCCGCTCCAGGATGGCGGTGTCGTCCCACGGCTCGTCATCAAATGGCTCCACCCTGGCAATTCGATACAAACGGTCTGTTTCGATGAACTCTTGGACGACATATCGAGTTTCGCCGACCGCGAGCAGGTTGGACCGACCGTCCGGAAGCGGCCAGACCTGTTCAATGAGCGCCACGCAACCGATGGCCGCGACTGGCGGCTCCGGGACCTCGGGGTCTTCCCCACTCATGAATGAAATACCGAATCGTCGGTCGCCCTCGAGGCAGTCGGCAAGCATTTGACGATAGCGCGGCTCGAAGATGTGTAGCGGCTGCGGCGTGCCCGGAAACAACACGACCCCAAGTGGGAAGATCGGGAGGGTACTCGGTGGCATGGTGACAAGATAAGGATGGGAGCGAGGTGACGAGCCAAGACCGACCTGCTGCCCGACGAAAAGACGGGCCCGGCATGATGCCGGACCCGCCGTCGTGTCGCAATCACCCGATTGACTAGGCCGCGATCCAAAAACCCTTGAGTGCCTCGCCGTGCGGGCTCTCCCGCAGTTTTTCGAACGCTCGTTCACGGATTTGTCGAATGCGCTCACGGGTGACCCCCATGAGCTCACCGATCTTCTCCAGCGTCAGGCCCTCCGAGCCTTCTTCCAAGCCGTAGTAGAGGTAGAGGATCCTGCGTTCACGAGGTGTCAGATACGTGTCGAGAATGTTGTCGATGAACTCGCGCATGAGGTTGCTGTCGGTCCGCTCCTCGATCTCGCCTCCCTCCTGTCCCGCGAATCGCTCACCGAGTGTAGCGGCGTCGCGGTCGGTGCGATCGACTGGAGCGTCAAGCGACATCTCGGCAGCCGTCATGCGACGCGCGCTACGCACGTTCTCGACGCTGTCGTCCAACGCACGAGCGATCTCCTCGTCGGTCGGCTCCCGTCCCAGCTCCTGCGAGAGGTAGGTCTCGGTGCGGGACATGCGAATCAAGTGACTGTTCTGGTTCAACGGAATCCGGACGCTCCGGGTCTGTTCAGCCAGCGCCTTCAGGACAGCCTGCCGCACCCACCAGACGGCGTACGAGATGAACTTCACACCCTGGTCCGGATCGAACTTCTTGACCGCCTTGAGCAATCCCTCGTTCCCAATGGCGACAAGCTCAGATAGATCCAGGCCGTGCCCTTGGTACTTCTTCACGTAGGAGATCACGAACCGAAGGTTTGCCGTGACGAGCCGTTCGGCGGCCTGCTGATCCCCCTTGCGGGCCCGCCGCGCGAGGCGGCGCTCTTCTTCCGGCGTGGCTATGAGGGGGAGCTTCTGAATGTCCTGGAGGTATTGATCGAACGCGCCCGAGGCTTGTGAGCGGAAAAAGCCCCTTGTCTTACCACTTCGCACTTGGGTCATACGCGCCCCGAGGTTGAAAACGTGGCCACTTCAGGAGGGATCGATTCCCTGGAGGAAACCGCCAAAATGACCGACTACCGAGCGGGCCGAATATAGGAAACACAAGCGGGGGCGTCAAGAAAATCTCGTTTTCCACATCACAAATCATTTATTGACAATCCGTTCAGAGATTTGTCCACTTCAAACCCTCCACAATGTGTTGAATTCGTGTTCGTGAATACACGTAAAGCGTTGTTCAATCAAGGCTTACGTACTGTGGAGATGTGCGAGTTGTGGAAAGGATGTGGAAGTTGCGAGCCTAGGACCAGAGTTTGCCCAGTCCCTCCTCAATCGCTTGCCCGGGGACCGCAATCGTGTATCGTCCGTCCTGGTCTCGCGCCACTGAGCCGACTGTGTGCAGTAGTGCAAACCTGACAGTCCCCGCCCGCGCTTTCTTGTCGCGCTTCATGTGGTCGAGCATGGCCTGTCTATCGACGTCCGCTGGCGGCTCGAGTGGGAGTCGGCATCGTTCGAGGGCGTGCCGCACGCTGTCGCCGACGCCAGGCTCGGTGACGCCCAGCGCCTCGCCGATTGCGGCCTCCGCCACCATGCCGACGGCGACGGCTTCGCCGTGCAGCATTTCATATCCCAGCACGATCTCGAGAGCGTGCGCGACGGTGTGGCCAAAATTCAGAATGGCGCGCCGGTCCTGCTCGCGTTCATCCTCGCCCACGATACTGGCCTTGATCTCGACTGACCGGCGTACGGTTTCGATGAGGATACTCGCCTCCCGTGCGTGGATTCGCTCCACGGCCGCCACCACGTGATCGAGGTAAGCCGCATCGGCGATCGCGCCGTGCTTGATCACTTCGGCAAGGCCGGCTGCAAGCTGGACCGGAGGCAATGTGCGTAGGGTCGCAACGTCCGCGATGACGACACGGGGCTGGTGAAACGCTCCCACCAAGTTCTTGCCGAACGCCGTGTCGACTCCCGCCTTCCCCCCGATGGCCGAATCCACCATCGCCAGGAGTGAAGTGGGTACCTGGACCAACGGTACCCCCCGCAGGAACGTGGCGGCCACGAATCCGGCGAGATCGCCGGCGACGCCACCGCCCAACCCGATGATGGCCGACTGGCGATCATACTCGTGTCGGAGGAGTTGATCGGTGAGCTCTGCCCAGGTTTCTCGTGTCTTGTTCCACTCGCCTGCAGGAAACGTGAACACGTCTGCGCGGGCTGGACCCAAGGCTGACCGGAGCGGCTCTGCATACAGGGGAGCCACGTGGGAATCGGCGAGAATTGCGTATCGTGATGCCGGGCAGTCGCGCTCGAGAATAGAGGCGACATTGTCCAGGAGCCCGTCGCCGATCAGGACATCGTACGGGGCCGGCGTGACCGGTACCCGGATGGCTATCGGGGCTATAGGCGCACCTCACCTTCGATGACCGTGACGGCACAGCCGCCGACTCGCACCTGGGTGATCTCGTCAGTGGCGCTGACGGTGATTTCCACGTCAATACGGCTCGGGCGCCCGATCTCGAGCCCCTGCTCGACCACGATCCGTGCGATACCGTCGCTCGGAGGAATGCCTCCCGATCGAACGAGGTAGCATCCCAGCGCGCCGGCGGCACTCCCGGTGGCAGGATCTTCGGGCACGCCGAGCCCGGGAGCGAACATGCGGCAATGAACGGTGGCGTCCGGCGATTCCGTCTCGGTGCTGTAGCACATGGCACAATCGGTCCCGAGCGTGCGGAGGAACGTTGCCAGCTCACCACCCGTTCCGCCCGACGGGAGGGCGCGCAGCGCCTCGAGCGAGCGCATGGGCACCATGAGCTGGGGGAGTGCCGTCGATACGACTCGGGGGGTGGGTTTCGGGAGCATGGCGTCCGCTTCTCCGCCCAGCACGGTCGCCAACGTGGTCCTGTCGTGCACTTCGGCTCCGAAATCCGGCGGGGCCTGCGTCATCCAAACGAGCGTCGGAACGCCGCCCGCGCTGACGATCTCGACCGGCAAGATGCCTCGCCCCGTTTCCTGAGTCACCCTCAGGGTGCCCGAGGCCGGCAGGTCGAGCTGGCCCAACTCGGCGAGCACCCACCAGGTCCCAATCGTCGGATGCCCCGCAAGCGGAATTTCCGCGGTTGGGGTGAAGAATCGCACGCGCCGCGTGGCTCTTTTCGACTCCGTGACAAATGTCGTCTCGGACAGGTTCATCTCGCGGGCCAGCGCCTGCATGCGGTCGGGCTCGAGCCCGTGAGCATCGGCGAATACCGCAAGCGGATTTCCCGCAAGGCGACGATCGGTAAAGACGTCGAGCTGGAAGAAGCGGTACGCTGGCATGCTACCAAATCGTTTCGCGTACGTCGGCTTGGTAGTTCGCGAGACGGGCGAGCATGAACAGCAAATCCGAGAGGCGGTTGAGATACGTGAGAATCTCGCTTGGAACAGCGGCATGCCCGTGCAGCGCCACCACGCTCCGCTCGGCACGGCGACACACCGTACGCGCCACGTGGAGGTACGCCGCCTTCGATGTTCCACCGGGCAGAATAAAACGCTCGAGTGCTGGCAATGCACTTTCGATTCGGTCGATTGCACGCTCGAGTTCCGCGACCCGCTCGGCTGTGAGTTGAGTCTTTTCCAGAGCCTTCGAGACACGACTGGGGTCGGGGCTCGCGAGCAGGCCGCCAACCGAGAAGAGGTCCCGCTGGACGGACTCGAGCAACGCACGTTCGAACTGCTGCGGCTCCGTGGCGCAAACGAGGCCCAGTAGGGCGTTCAGCTCGTCCACCTGACCGTATGCGTTCACTCGGGCGTCGTCCTTGGGCACCCGGCCGCCGCCGAGCAACGCGGTCTCACCGCCGTCTCCGGTTCGTGTATAGATCTTCATCGGCGAGAAGCTAGGTGGTGCTCCGACCGACCGCCACTCCCGTGCTGTATGGAGCGGCTCTGTTGGGCTCGAGTTTCGGGGGTTAGGATGATGGCGAACTTGAGCTTCAGGAGCAGATCGATGATCCTGCGCGGCACGTCCGAGAATCCGCTACGCGTCGCCATCATCGGGTCGGGACCCGCCGGCTTCTACACGGCCGAGCATCTGTTTCGCCGGAGTGACCTGGTAGTGCGTGTCGATATGTTCGAACGCCTCCCCATGCCGTTCGGTCTCGTGCGCTTTGGTGTGGCCCCCGATCATCAGAAGATCAAGAATGTGACCAGGGCCTTCGATCGGATCGCCTCACGTACGGAGTTTCGCTTCTTCGGTAACGTGGACTTTGGCACCGACATCATGCTGGACGACTTGCAGCACCACTACGACGCGATCTGCTTTGCGACGGGTGCGCAGACGGACCGCAGCATGAACATCTCAGGCGAGGATTCGACACGAAGTCATCCGGCGACCGAGTTTGTGGCGTGGTACAACGGTCATCCCCAGTTCCGCGATCACGTGTTCGATCTGTCCGTGGAGCGAGTGGCGATCGTCGGCGTGGGGAACGTTGCGGTGGACGTCGCGCGCATCCTATGTCGAACCACGGAGGAATTGGCGCAGACGGATATTGCGGATTACGCGCTTGACGCGCTGCGTGCAAGCCGGGTCAAAGAAGTGTTCATGCTTGGTCGGCGGGGTCCAGCACAGGCGGCGTTCACCAACGCCGAGCTCAAGGAGTTGGGTGAGCTCAGTGGAGCTGATCTGATCGTGCGGGAGTCGGAGGTCGAGCTCGATCCATTGAGCCAGGCGGATGTCCAGCAGGAGGACGATCGGGCGATTGTGGCGAAGGTCGAGCTTCTCCAACGGTTTGCCCAGGCGGCCCCGACGGGAAAGCCCCGACGTCTCGAGATCCGCTTTCTGGTCTCGCCATCCGAGCTGATTGCGGACGAGGCGGGCCGAGTGAGCGGTATGCGGCTGGTCCGCAACGCGCTCCACCGGACCGACGACGGGTCGCTGAGGCCTCGATCGACGGAGGCGTTCGAGGACCTCGAGGTTGGTATGGTGTTCCGGTCGGTTGGGTATCGCGGCGTGGCCCTTCCCGGGGTGCCATTCGACGATCGGCGGGGTGTCGTGCCGAATGAGCGAGGCCGGATTCTCACATCAGATGGTGGAAGACCGGTGCCGGGTCTCTATGTCGCGGGCTGGATCAAGCGCGGTCCCACCGGCATCATCGGGACGAACAAGTCGGATGCAGGAGATACCGTCCAGAGCCTGCTCGACGATGTGGCGAAGGGGGCCGTGTTACGCCCCACGTCGCACGACCATGCCACGATCGAGCGGCTGGTGCGCGAGCGTCAACCCGAGGCGGTGAGCTACGCGGACTGGCGGAAGCTAGATGCCCTCGAGGTCGAACGCGGCGAGGCCGCAGGCCGGCCACGCGTCAAGCTGACATCTCGCGCGGAGGCCTTGGCGGCGCTCGGGGAGGCATAACCGGCGATCAACGGCCCATCTCGACGACGATCGAGTCGATGCGGGCGAGCATGTCGGCGTACGGAGCGGCATGGTTGTTGGCCATGACCGAGAAGATCCAGGTCTTTCCGTCAGGCCGCGCGACGTAGCCTGAGAGCGTATTCACGTGGAAGATGCTTCCCGTCTTTGCGACCACGCGTCCGTCGAGCGGTGTGCCGCGGAATCGGTCCAGCAGTGACCCGCGCTGCCCAGCGCGGGGCAGCGCGTCCACGAAAGCTGTGCCCACGGGATGACGTTGCATGTAGGCGAGCAGCTGCACGATCGCGCGCGGGGAAAGCAGATTGCCACTCGAAAGCCCCGAGCCGTCGCTCAAGGCAAATGCCGCAGAGTCGATCCCGACGGAGTCGATGAGAAACCTCCGTTCGACTTCGAGTCCAGCGCGCCACGAGCCCGTGTCGGCAATTTCCTTGCCCAACGTCTTGAGCAGCATCTCGGCAAACCAGTTCTGGCTGGAGTTGAGGATGGGGAACACAAGGTCGGACAGCGGTCTTCCCTCGATCTCGGCGATGGCTGGAGCGCCGCGGCAGGTGCGGTATCGGGTGGGATCGTGCGTCGAGAGCGTGGGTCCGCCGATACTGACCCCCTGACGCGCAAGCGCTGCCCGAAGGGCGTCGGCGAAGAAGCGATTCGGATCGGCTACGGCGAAATACTCCGTGCGTGCAGCGGCGCCGACTGCCACACCACCCTCCGCCCAAATGAGGGAGGTCCCAGGCTGCCTGAAAAAGTCGATGGATCGACGCGCACCCGCGGCGAGCGTCTGCGACCGATTCTCGAACACGAAGGTGCCGAGGTCGGGCGCAAAGGATACGTCTGCCGGAGCGCCGACCGTCGGACCGGGCGCGAACGTAACGTCGAGACTGTTGTCGTTGAACCCCAAGCCCGATACAGGCGCGGCGTACCACCAGTTGAGATCGTACTGCTCCCACGCAGGGTGGACGCGCTCCGCATCGAAATAGCTGCCGTCCCCGACGATCGCGCCCGTGATATGGTGTATGCCACGAGCGGCAACTTGGGCGGCGAGGGCGTCCATGTGTGTCCACATGGAGTCACACGCGCCGATGGCCAACGTGTCGATCCCATAGCAGCGCGCCGAGAAGCTCGGATCTCCACGTCCAAACACCACCAAATCGCCGTCAAGGATGCCGTCGACAACGGGTCCTGTCCCATACACACTCGTCACGCGTCGGCCCTCGGCAGGCAGCGACGCCAAGGCCGCCGCTGTCACCACGAGCTTCGTGTTCGACGCCGGGACGAACAGCCGGTCGGCATTTCGGCTGTAGCGCTCGCGGCCACGCTCGTCCACGACCAGAATGCCCCACAGGGCGCGATTGAACGGTGGCATGCCGAGGTGGCGCTCGATGCGCCGGGCCATGCCTCGCTGAGCGTGCGCTGGCGTCGTGCAAACGGCGCTCGCAAGCGCTATCACCGCGCACAGGCATACCACTCCGGGACGAAAATGGGAGATATTCATGGCGAGGCGTGTCTCCAGGATGGTGACTGCTGCGGCAACCTAGGTGGGGCACGGTGTACCGTCAATAAATGTCGAGGCGGATGACTTTGATCGTGAGTCTTGAACGGATGGACTGCGGCGTCGCATGAGCCGTTGGTGGTGGGTCCTGGCGGTGGGTATGCTGGCGCTCGGCACTGTTCGGGTGGCGGCGCAGGAACCAATCGACAGGGGGCTCGTCGTCCGCGGTCTCACGTTCGCTGGCAATCGGGCGATCGATGACGAAACGCTGCGGATCTCGATTGCGACGTCGCAGTCGGCGTTCTTCGCTCGCTCGCCCTTGTTGCGGTGGATGGGGTTCGGCGAGAAGCGGTATCTGAACGAAACCGAGCTGCGCCGCGACGTCTTGCGGGTCGCAGCGCTGTACCGGCAGAGCGGGTTTGTGGATGCTGTCGTGGACACCGTGATTCGACGGACGGGCACGGACGCCTATGTCCGCTTCACGATCCAGGAAGGCGACCCGGTCCGGGTGGCCCGGCTCGAGGTCGAGGGAGTCGAGACATTGCTCGATCCTGCGGCGGTTCGCCGTGCCATGCCACTGCAGGTGGGTGACCCGTTCAACCGTCTTCTGATGCTGGCATCCGCCGACACGGTCCGACTACGGCTTGCGGACAACGGGTATCCGTTCGCGGAGGTGTTCCGCAACTTCGACACCGATCTGCGTCGTCGCGAGGCGTCCATTCTGTTTGAGGTCGATCCCGGTCCCAGGGCGCGGGTTGCGGAGATCCGTGTGGTAGGGACAAACGAGGTCGACGAGTCCGTGGTCCGGAACCGACTCGCGATGGAACCGGGAGACGTGTTTCGGCAGCGTGATCTCTACCGCAGCCAACTCGACCTCTACCGAACACAACTGTTCGACTACGTGACATTGGGGCTGGCCGATCAGCCGGTGACGTCCGAGGACGAGCAGCCGGTCGATCTCCTCGTGCGCGTGTCGGAGGGTCCCAGACGTCGATTGCGCTTTGGCGGCGGCTACGGGACCATCGATTGCTTTCGCGCACTGGGATCGTGGACGCTGTACAACTTCTTCGGGGGCGGCCGCACGTTGGAGCTCAAGGCACGGTCGTCGCAGATCGGCGCAGGGTCGCCGACGGCATGGGGATTCGAGAACTCGGTGTGCCCGCAGCTCGCCGAAGCCAAAGAGGATACGAGCCGGGTCAAGCTGAACTACAACGTGACGGCCGGATTCTACGAGCCCTTCTTCCTCTCGCGACGCACGAGCGCGTCGCTGGAGATCTTCGCGGAGCGGTACACGGAATACCAGGCCTATCTTCGCGAGTCGGTTGGTGGCGATGTCGGCGTGACCTTTGGACCCGGGTCGACGCTCCCGGTCCGCCTGGCCTACAGCCTGTCGTACGGGAGCACGAGAGCCGAGCCAGCCATTTTCTGCACGTACCTCAACGTGTGTCGGGACGAGGATGTCGAGGTTTTTGAACAGAAGGTGTTGCGTGCAACGCTCTCTCTGTCTGTACTGCGCGATCGGCGAAACTCGGTCCTCGATCCCACCCGCGGCAGTTGGCTCGCGTCCGAGGTGCGATACGCCGCCCCAGCCATCGGTTCGGATACGCTCGTCCAGTTCACCAAGGGGATGATCGAGTGGGCGTCCTATCAGCCCGTGGGCCGGCGCGGCGCGTTCAGCGTTCGGGTCAAGCTCGGCACGATCCTGCCGGCGAAACTGGGATTCGAAGCGCAGGAACTGCAGTACGTGCCGACGGAAGAACGATTCTATGCCGGGGGCGCCAACACGGTGCGCGGCTATGGGCAGAACGAGTTGGGCCCGGTGGTGCGGGTGATCGATACAGTGAAGACAAGCGAGGAACAGCGCGACGGTGAGACCGTGACTGTGACCGACAGTGTGATTCGTACATCGGCCTCGGGCGGGAACGATCTCGTGTTGGCCAATGCCGAGCTGCGGTTCCCGTTGCCTGGATTCGGCGGCAAGCTCTCCGGCGCGCTGTTCGTGGATGCGGGAGGTGTGTTTGCACGCGACAGCGTCCGGGGCACCCGAACTGGCCTGCGCGTGACCCCCGGAGCAGGGGTTCGCATAGCTTCGCCGCTCGGGCCGATACGCTTCGACGTCGCGTTCAACCCGTATCGTGTAGATGCGAGCCCATTGTACGCAAAGCAATCCGGCACGCTGGTCCGAGTGGATGACGCGTATCGCCCCTCTCGGAGCTTCCTTGGCCGGTTCCGTTTGCACTTCTCGGTGGGACAGCCGTTCTGATGGCGCGGCGACTGCTCTTGGGTGCCGTCATGGTCGTAGCATGGCTTGCAGCCATGGTGTCCGGTACTGCGAGCGCTGCACTGCGAACCCAGGCTGGACGCCAAGTCCTGGTGGACTGGGCGGTCGCTACGGCAAACGCTCGGATCAGCGGCTCACTCACGGTTGGGACCGTCGGTGGATCGTTCTTCCGTGGCCTCGAAGTCTCCGATCTCGCGGTGCGCGGACCCACGGGGGACTCGATACTGACCGCGGAGCTGGTCGGGATCCAGTACCGGGTTCGCGATCTCCTGAGCGGCAGTATCGTATTCGGTGAGCTGCGGCTCCGCCGACCCCAGATGCTGGTCATGCAGGTCGAGAGCGGAGGGCCGATCAATCTCACCGAGCTGTTCTCGACTGGAAAAGACGAGACCGGTGGTCCTAGGCCCCTGATCGCGTTCAACGATGTTGAGATCGAAGACGGCCGGGTTGTGGTGAAGACGCCGGTGACGTCGTCCGGCCCGCCGCTGGTGGAACGTGAGCCTGGTCCCCACGGTGATCTGCAGGTGCGGCGGTTCGAGCAACTCGATGCGGAGCTCGCGAACTTGCGCGTCAGTTCCCCGGTCCCGGGCGCGCCGTTGCGTGTCGAGGTCGACCGGCTCCGAAGTGCCGTCTCAGACCCCCGGCTCACGGTGCGCGATCTGCGAGGCACCATTCGGCTCTGGAGTGACTCCGTCGCGGTCGACATCGACCGCATTGTGCTGCCCGAGACACGAGCCGAGCTCGATGGGACCGTGCGATGGGGTGACGGGGCGCTCCTCTTCGATCTCCGAGGACGGACGGAATCCGGGCTCACCGATGATGTGCGTACGGTGGTGCCGGCGCTCCCGGCCGGCTTGCGCGGTGCCGCCAGCTTTGCCGTCCGGTCACTCGACAGCACCGTCTTGGCGGTATCCGGAGAGCGGCTCGACGTGCGTGGGGCGGGGGGTGGTGAGCTCCGCGGACGGCTGGGGATGGTGTTGGGTCCCGGGGAGCGGTGGGCATTTGACCGGACCGACCTGGAGCTGGAGCAGTTTGATCTCGAGTACGCGCGCGGGTTTCTCGACACGCTGCCGTTCGCGGGGCGCGTGAGCGGACGTGTCGCCGCTGACGGCCCCGCCGAACGTTTGGACCTGGATCTCGATGCGGTCTTGTTCGACCATCTCGTCCCGGATCGACCACCCTCGTCGGTCTTGGGGAGCGGGATTGTCTCGGTGACCGCAGACGATTTCGTGTTTGACGCGTTCGAAGTGGAGCAGGCCGACATCAGTCTGGCCACGGTACGCCGCGTGGCGCCGTCGGTCGCTCTCGAAGGTCGGGTGTGGGCATCCGGGACACTCGATGGATCCTGGTTGAACGCGACCTTCGACGGCAACGTGCGATACGCGGACCCGCCAGGTGCCGAGTCATCGGCTCGTGGCAGTATTCGGCTCGACACCCGCAGTGACACGGTTGGCGTGTGGGCAGATCTCACACTCGACTCGCTGCGGTTCGAGAGCTTTCACTCGAGCCTCGACGGCTTCGATCTCGCAGGGTCCTGGGGTGGCACGCTGCGCCTCGCCGGCCATGCGGATTCGCTAGAGGTCGAGGCCGATGTTGCGGGCCCGGTTGGGACGATCCGTGCGCTCGGCGCGCTCTACGCGGGGACAGACCGACTCGGCGTGCACGCCCTGGAAGTCGAGGCACGGCAGTTGGATCTTGGCTCGCTGTCGACGTCATTCCCCACCACGCTCTTGCAGGGGCGTCTGGTAGGGCGCGGCAGCCTGGAAGTCGGGTCCGTCCGCGCCGAAGCAGAGATGGTGCTCGATTCGTCGTCGGTGGGCGGCGTCAATGTCGAGCGCGTCATTGCCGGGATCGGGCTCACCCCGACGCGTCTCGAATTCGACAGCCTGCAGGTCGGCGGATTCGGGTTCGAGGTCACGGCGATCGGGGCGATTGCGCTCGAGCCGAATGCACGAGATACCATCACCTTCCTGGCAGTCTCCGACTCCATCGGCGCGCTGGAACCGTTCGTCGCACGATGGCTCGGAGTCATCGAAGACTCGGTCGGCACAGAGGTGCCGACAGGTTCGCTGCGATTTACCGGGCGCGTCATTGGATCGCTGGAGGCCTATCAGGTCGTGGCCGATGCGCAACTGTCAGAGATCCGGCGAGGGGACGTGTATGTGTCCCGTGGGGGAGGGACAGTGACGTGGGTGACGTCGACCGAGACGATCGGCCTCGACGCCACGGTCGACTCAGTCGCGCTCGGTGCGATGTCGTTGAGTCGGCTCAGCGGGCGACTCCACGGTCGAGTCGACTCCTTGCGATGGTTCGGGAGATCACGCCTGGGCCGTGGCGCGTGGATCGGGTGGGGTGAGTGGTTGGCGAGCGACTCGCTCTCGACCCTGAACCTCGACTCTCTGGTATTGAGCCTCGCCTCCGGGCCCTGGGTATTGGATACGGCCGCCACGGTCATGGTGGACGACAGCGGGCTCGTGTTCACCAGTGTGAGCCTTCAGAATGCGCAGGGTCCGGGCAGGGTCGCCGTGAATGGACGTTGGGCGTTTCGCGGTGGAACGGCAATCCGCGGCACGGTCGACGGTCTCATGGTGTCGGATGTGTTGCTCGTCCTCCTGCAAGATCCTGAACTCGCGAGCGGGGAGCTCGGCGGTACGCTCAGCTTGCAGGGAACCGCGCGAGCACCGGTCATCGAGTTCATGCTCAGTCTGCGAGACGGCATGTATCGCGACTTCCGGGCACCCTACACGCAGGGTGTGCTGCGGTACCGCGACCGGCGGGTCACCGGAGATCTCGAGCTGCGGCGGCAGGGGCAATCGATTCTCAACCTCAGCGCGTCGCTTCCAATGGACCTGGCGCTCTCCGGGGCCGGCCAACGCCGGTTGCCAGGGCCCCTCCAGATCACCGCACGGGCGGAGGGGGTCGGGCTTGAGCTCTTCGAGGCGATTACGCCTGCCGTGCGAGATCTGGGCGGGACGCTCGATGCGACGGTGGGTATCGAGGGGACGTGGGAAAGTCCAGAGCTCGCCGGGGACCTCAGCGTGCGGGACGGGGCAGCGACGTTTCCGGCACTCGGTGTCAGGCACGAACAGCTCAACGGGACGCTGCGACTGTCGGGCGATACGATCCTCCTGCGCGAGTTGTCCGTTCGGAGCGGGCGCGGCATCGCGCAGGCGAGCGGATTCGTTCGCCTCGAGGAGTTGAGCCGTCCTGTGCTCCGGATCGGCATTACGGCGCAGGAGTTCAGAGCGATCGACGTGCGCGACTTCCTGGCGCTCACGGCGAGCGGGGACGTGCAGCTCCGTGGCCCCCTCTATGGCGCCACGCTCACCGGCCGCGCAACCGCCACGCGCGGCAATCTGTACTTCGCCGACCTGCTGCGGAAAGACATCGTGAACCTCGAAGACACGCTGTTCGCCGAGTTTGTGGACACCTCGTTGATTCGCCGGCAGGGACTCCGCGCACAGTTGCAGAGTCGCTTCCTCGACAGCTTGCGGATCGACAGCGTACAGGTCACGCTCGGCTCGGACTTTTGGCTGCGCTCGAGCGAAGCGAACGTCCAGCTCGCCGGCGCCGTCTCTGTCAATAAGGTCCGCGATCGCTACCGCTTGGACGGGTTGCTGGAAGCTCCCCGCGGGACCTATCGACTGCAGCTTGGCCTGGGGAACACGCGGGAATTTGCTGTAACGCAAGGGCAGATCCGTTACTTGGGAACCCCCGACCTCAACGCCGACTTGGACATCGACGCGCAACACTCAGTTCGTACCACGTTGGGCGAGGATGTGAGGGTATTCGTCAACATCGGCGGCACCTTGTACGATCCCCGGCTCACGCTCACCAGCGATATCCGACCAGCCCTATCTGAACCGGAAATCCTGGGCTACCTGTTGTTCGGGGCACCGACACTCGAGGCAGGGGCAAGTCAGCGCGGCTTCGAATCCCGGTTGGTCACGCAGCAGGTGTTCGGTGCCCTGTCGGGGCAAATCGAGTATTCACTCATTTCCGATATGGGGGTTCCGCTCGATTACCTTCAGATTCGCCCGACGACGAGTCGCGGTGGACTCTCGGGTGCAGAAATCGCCGTCGGCAAGCAGTTCGATGTCTTCGGGACGACGGCATTCCTCAGTGCGAGTCCACGGATCTGCGGGCGTGAGGCGCTTCGCTTCGGTGCGGTCGGCGCCGGCTTGGAGTTCAGGTTGAACAAACAGTGGTTGGTCTCGGCGAGCGTGGACCCGCTCAGAAGCTGCGAGATCGGCTCGACCAGTTCGGTCGCCAGCTATCAGTTCGGGGCGGATTTGTTTTGGGAAAAGAGGTACTAGGTGGCCAGGGCGCTGCTCATTCACAATCCGTCTGCCGCGCGCACCGAGCCACGAGTACTGGATACCGTCTGTGGTGTCTTTGCGACCCAAGGATGGGAACTGGAGGTGGCGGGGACCAAACATCCTCGCCACGCAGAAGAGCTTGCTCGTCTGGGTGCCCAGGACGGGGTTGACCGGGTGATCGTGTACGGCGGTGACGGGACGACGATGGAGGTAGTCAAAGGACTGATTCACAGTGACGTCTCCATCGCCCTCGTTCCCGGCGGGACAGGCAATGTCCTGGCCGGGAACCTACGACTTCCTCGACAACCGGCGGCCGCGGCCCGCATTGCCGCCAGCGGAACGCCGAAGGCGATCGATGTTGGGGTGATGGCCCGAGCCGATGGTGACCACTATTTCGCCGTCGCGTGTGGAGCGGGATTCGACGCGGAGTTCTTGCGGGCCACGACGCAACAGGCCAAGCGCCGATGGCGGATGGGAGCCTATGTGGCACAGGTGTGGGAGTCGCTCGGCAACCTGCAGGTAGTGGGGCACCGGATTACGGTTGACGACAAAACGTTCGAGGCACAAGCCGTGATGGTACTCGTCGCCAACTGCGGTGAAATCATACCTCCGTTCTTCCGACTCCGAGAAGGCATCGTTCCTGACGACGGCGTGTTTGACGTCGCCGTGATCAACGCCAGTACCGTAGCAGAGGGCGTCGGTGTAGCGGCGCGCATGTTGACCGGCCGCCTCGAGAGCAACGACCGTGTGCACTTTGCCAGTGGCAGCGTCGTGACCGTCGAAACGGAGACCCCGCGACCGGTCGAGCTCGACGGTGAGGTTGCCGGCGAGACACCGTTTACGGCCCGGGTCCTTCCCGGCGCGATGAGCATCGTTATGCCGCGGGAATAACGAGGGAGACTGAGTCATGGCTCATGAAACGGACAGAATGGTCTGCCGCGCGTGCGGCAACGAGGAACGGGCGTCGGAGGGGTACCCCTGCGATGATTGCGGCACGTTCATCTGCCTCGTCTGCACGATGCGTGGCGTGACCCGATGCAAGGGGTGCCAGGAGAAGGCCGCACCTGGTGGTGCGCAGCCGGCATCGCAGCCGTGACACTGCTGTGGGAAGCGCGTCAGGGCGGAGGTGATCTGGTTTCGTGCTGAAGCGACTCGTTCTGTTCGATATCGACGGCACGTTGATCTGGAGTGCCGGTGCCGGACGGTCGGCCATAGCCCGGGCGCTTGTCGCCGAGATGGGGATGACGGGACCGATTGAGAACTACCATTTCGATGGGAAGACTGATCCTCAGATCGTCATGGAGTTGCTGCTGGCGGCGGGCCACCCTGATGCGCAGAGCGAGACGCATGTGCAGGCCGTGTGTCGTCGGTACCTCGAGGTTCTCACGCACGAGCTCCAGACCCGCAAAGGCAGCATCCGCGCATATCCGGGCGTCGTAGAGTTGCTCGCGGCACTCGAGCAGCGCCGGGACGTGTTGGTAGGTCTCCTGACCGGCAATATCGCTGAGGGTGCCTCCCAAAAGCTGACGGCAGCCGGCATCGAGATGTCACGGTTTCGGGTGGGCGCGTACGGCTCTGACGCTGCCGATCGGGCGGAGCTTCCCCCGATTGCCGCCGCCCGGGCGGCGCCGCTCATGGGTCGAATCCCTGACGGAGAAGAGATCATCATCATTGGCGACACGCCTGCTGACATGACTTGCGGCACCGGCGTGCACGCCCGTGCCATCGGCGTGGCGACTGGGCGGCATTCAGTTGTCGAGCTACTCGCTGCGGGAGCGCACGTTGCGTTCGACAGCCTGCTCGATACGGCGTCAGTCCTGGATGCGATCTACTCGTGAGCGATCCCGCCCGTTTGCCACCTCTACGTATTCCAGAGCTCGGACCCTATATGGGGAAGGTGGTGACGGGGACGGGCCGCCTGCCTGCCTTTCTCGGACTGGATGCCGTGCGGCTGCAGCTCGCTACCCGAGTCTTCCAGGGCGCAGGAGAAGCGCGCCGCCTCGCGACACGGGGAGATCGGTCCGCCGCGGTTGTGGCGGTGGGCCCGGAGTTGTGGCTGGAGGCGTGGGAAGAGGCGGTCGGAACTGCTGGTGAGCTCCTCAGTGACCATCTCGGTCGTCAGTTTGATGCGCACGCGCGCGCCGTTCGTCTGCCACGACGGTTGCGGCGCAAACACCGTCCCACGGCCGTCGGCCGAGGGGCGCTCGCGGCCCGACTCGGTTCCGCAGGCGCTCCGCTGGTTGCGACGCTTGTTGGACTCGAACCAGTAGGTGCGGCAGCAGTGGATGCGACGGATCTCGAGCCAGCCGCCGTCGAGCAGTGGCAGAATCTGCTCCGAACGGCCGCGCGGCGTTTGGAAGCGGCGTGGTTGGATCTCGAGCACCGGCTCGAAGCTGAGCTGCAGACGGCCCAGACCGCACTGGATGACGTGGCACAGTGGCGTCGACCGTGGTGGCCAGTCGTGGCGGTCGGGACCATCGTGATGGTCGCTGCGACCTGGCTCGGCCTCGTTCTCGGCGGATATCTGACGCCTCCATCCTGGTTTGCGCAGCTCTGGCGGCGGGTGGTCTTCAGATGAATGTGCTTGGATTGGGACTGGACATCGTTGCCGTCGACCGCGTGGAACGGTTGGTCGCTCGTTTCGGGGAACGAGCCCTACGCCGAGTGCTCACGGATGCGGAGTGTGCCTATTGCCTCGGCAAGGCCAGGCCAGCGACGCACGTGGCGGCACGACTCGCCGCGAAAGAGGCGGCGTACAAGGCGTTGGCTCGTGACCAGGACGCGCGCTTCGTCGGGTGGCGCGAGGTCGAAGTCAGTCGCGACGATGATGGACGGCCGCGGCTCGTGCTGCACGGTCGAGCAGAGGCAGCGGCGCGGCGTCTCGGGGTCCGCGACACCATGATCTCGCTCACGCACGAGTCGACACATGGCGCCGCCGTGGCGATTCTCCTCGGGTAGCGAACGGCACGACCGACGCCACGTGCTTGCAAGGTCTCCTCATCAAGGCGCACATTGGCATGACGCCGAGAGCAAGGAGTCGCAATTCCCCGGGACTTTCTTCCGTTACTACGCCGCGCGGTCGCTGATCGCTACACGGTCGATCGCGAGATTGCTCGAGGAGGAGCATCGCGCGTGTTTCTGGCCTATAATCCGGCCGGCGATGCGGTCGTGTTGAAGGTGCTCCATCCGCAGTTGGCCGTGTCGGTCACGGCCGAGCGCTTTCTGCGTGAAATCTCCTTTTTGTCAGATATCGATCATCCTCGCATCGGCAAGCTGCTGGACTTTGGAGAAAGCGATTGGCTGGTCTACTACGTGATGGATTTTGTCTCCGGGCCAAACCTGCGAGAACACCTGACCCGGGTAAGGCGGGTCTCGCTCTCCGATACGCTACGCATCTCTCGGGATCTCCTCGAGGCCTTGGCATATGCGCACGAGAAACGCATCGTGCACCGTGATGTGAAGCCCGATAACATCGTGCTCTCGCCAGAAGGGGCGGTGCTCTTGGATTTCGGCATTGCGCGTGCCATCGCCGAGTCGGCAACCGATCGGCTCACGCGGTCGGGGTTTGCCGTCGGAACGTCGGCCTACATGAGCCCGGAGCAGGTGCAGGGAGACGTCGACATCGACGAGCGGAGCGACATCTACTCGTTGGGCTGTGTGTTGTTCGAGTGCTTGGCCGGCCGCCCCCCGTTTACAGCGAAGCGGGAAGAACTCGTGCTGCGCATGCACGTGAATTCGCCAGCACCGGATATTCGCACCCTCTGTCCGGACATGCCGGATACCATCTCAGCACTCATCAATACTGCGCTTCAGACCGAAAAGGAGAAGCGCTGGCAGAGTGCCGCCGAAATGTTGGCGGCGGTGCCCGCAGCCTAGGAGGGTGAAGAGCGGGACGACGACTTTCGCTTTGGCTTTCGCTTGGCGGCGTCCTGGCGTGGCGGCGATACGGGCATCATCTGAGGCGTGATCCGCGGTTGACCAGCGAAGTACGCTGCGAGCACCACGCCGATGACAATGGCGGTGACGGCGGTTCCCTGCGCCAGGGTGAACGACCCAAGGAACCGATCGTCCTTGGCGCGGATGAACTCGACCAGGAACCGCTCGGTACCCGCCAGCATCAGATACAGGGCGAAGAGCCACCCCGTCCCTCGCGCGTGATTGCGCAGCCGCCACAAGAGCCAAAACGCGAAGAGCATCGCCGCGGTCTCGTACAGTTGTGTCGGGTGGACGGCGAGGACGTCAAACGGCGCACTGCCGGCCGGAACGTCGATCCCCCACGCGCTGAGGTTTCGTGCCGTCGAGGGCGGCAGCCCTTGTGGAAAGCGCACACCCCAGGGCAGTGCCGTGGGAATGCCGTAATCGTCCTGCACGAGGAAGCACCCCACCCGGCCGAGTGCGTATCCGACGGCGAGTCCCGGCGCGGCCAACTCCAAGGTGAAGCGTGTGGGAATCTTCAGGCGCCACCCGTTCAGTAAGACGGCAGCGGTCCCGCCTACGAGTCCACCGTACCACACGAGGCCGGCGCGCGCGAACAACGTGTCGAGACCATACAGTGCCACGTACCAGAGCTTGGCGCCGAGCAGCCCGCCGATGACGGCAGCCACAACAATGTCCCACGCATACTGGTTAGGAAGATCGAGCTCTCGCAGCCTGAGCTGCATCGCCCATCCGGCCATGAAGAAGCCGGACATCACCATGATCCCAAATCCGGTAATCGTCAGCGGACCGAGCTGTATCGAGAGCGGGTAGAGATTCACGGGCTCATCCCACTGTGCTGATGGGTGCGGGCTGCGTCTCGAGCCCCGGCCACGGCAGCCGCGGATCGGCGTCGAGGTACAGATCGCTTTGGGCGCCACGTTCGAGATGGAACCAGCCGGCACGCGCGATCATGGCGGCATTGTCGGCATTGAGACGCGGCCTGGCGACCGCGACCACTGCCGAGCCGGCGAGCGCTCGCGCCATCGCCCCGGCCAACGCGCGGCTGCAAGCCACCCCGCCACCGAGCACTACCTGGCGATGACCGGTGAGCGCCACCGCGCTCTGGACTTTGCGAGTGAGCACGTCGAGGACCGCTGCTTGAAAGGACGCCGCGAGATCCGCCCGCTCGTCGTTCAGATCGTCGGTGGCTCGCACCGCGTGCATCACCGCGGTCTTGAGACCGCTGAAAGAGAAATCGAATCCATCGCTGAGCATCGGTCGGGGAAAGGCAAAGCGATCTCGACCGGTTGCAGCCAGTGCTTCGATCTCGGGTCCACCTGGATACCCCAACCCAAGCATACTGGCGACCTTGTCGAACGCCTCACCGGCCGCGTCGTCCCGTGTCTGTCCAAGGAGGCGGTAGCGTCCCCACTGAGGAACGTCGAGCAGCATCGTGTGCCCCCCGGAGACCACGAGCGCTACAAATGGCGGTGCCAGGTCCGGGTTCTCGAGCGACGGTGCAAACACATGCGCTTCCAGATGGTGTACACCGATCAGGTGTTTGCGATATCGAGCAGCGAGTGCCTTGGCGAAGCACACGCCGACCAGCAGTGATCCGACGAGTCCCGGTCCGGCGGTGACGGCGATCGCATCGACCGCCTCGAGCCGCACACCGGCCTCGTCCAAGGCACGTTGTACGACCGGCTGCATCGCACGCAGGTGGGCGCGGCTGGCCAGCTCCGGCACCACGCCGCCGAAGATCGAGTGCACGTCCTGCGACAAAATCACTAGACTGGCGAGATCAACCCGCGAGCCGTCGCGCACCAAGACGGCCGCCGACGTTTCATCGCACGACGTCTCGATTCCAAGGACGACGTCAATCACGCGGCGCGCGGCGAAGGGTCACGGAGTCTGGTATTGCCCAACCGATGACCCCATTGGGCGGGAGCACCTCGAGCGCGGCGACCGAATCCGAAAATCCACCGGCTCGCATGGCGTAGACCGAGATACTGTCGCGCGTGAACGCGGCAATGCGACCACGGCGTCCTCGCACCGTCACGATCACGGCCGGGGGATCGCTGATCCACTGACCCGGTCCACCTCCTCGCACCAGCACGGGCACGCCCATGAGCACACGCTCGGACACCGCACCGACGTCCGCAAAGATCTCGACTTCACTGTTAGACAGGCGGACGGCACCAAGTCCCGTCGTGTCGATGGCGAGACGGCGTCGGACCGGTTCCCTGATGCCCTGCAGCATGAGCGCCTCGGTCATGACTGACGTGATTCGTGCGACTGCCGCATCAGGCCCGCGAACCGTGATCTCGGAGGGGAGCACACTCACGTCTGCAAACAACTGGTACCCGGTATCCGGTTGGACGGTGACTCGCGCGCTGACCGGCACGACCTGCAGCGACACGTCGTCGAGCTGGACGGCAATTGATCGGGGTTCGAGCCGTTGGGCCCGCACGTCCGCCCCATCAGCCACCTCGAGGTCGCTCAACGACAGCTCCAGCATGTACTGAGCGCCGCTGATGGTATCGGGGAGCGGCTTGCGAATCATGGGAGGCTGGGCGTAGAGCTTGATCAACTCGCGAGCCGATCCCGCGTAGAGCGCCTGGACTTCGGGAAGCTCACTCGTGAGTGCGCGGCCTGGCGGCGGCTGGACCTCGAGTCGCACGGCCACGAGTTGCGTGGTCGGTTCCTGCGCGGCGACGGCCGCCCAGAGGATTGCCGCCAGCACGAGTGCCGTGAGCTTGATCGGCCAATTGTCGAGAACGCGGCTCCGCGCGCTACTGAGTCGACGCTTCCACGATTTCGGCATCGGACCGCAGCAGTCTGCGCATGAGTGCCACTTGCGTCGGATGATCCCACTCCGCCGCGCCGATCAACTTCTTCACGATCACGCCCTGCCGGTCGATGACAAAACTCTCCGGCACTCCTGTCGTCTGGTAAATACGCTCGATGGTGGCGGACTGATCGTGCAGAATGTCGAACGTGAGCCCGCGTTCGGCCGTCCACTCGCGCACCATTTCCGTCGAACCAGCATCCACGCTGACGGCGACGACCTTGAGCCCGTCTGTTTGAAGCGAATCGTAGAGCCGCTGTATGGAGGGCATCTCCTTCACACAGGGGAGGCACCAGGTTGCCCAGACGTTGAGCAAGATCACCGAGCCACGGTAGTCGGCCAGCGCGACCGTGTCACCCGTCGCCACGCTCACCGCTTTGAAATTGGGTGCTTTGCTTTCGACACCGATTGGGCCAAGGGAGGGGAAGACCGTGACCCCAAGGACGAGGCCGCCACCCAACAGGCCGACAATGGCCAACACCATGATCCACTGACCGCGCTGCGTCATCCGTCAAACCTCTACCAGACAGCGTCTTCGGAGTTCCTGCACCTGACGTCCCGGATCGTCAGTCCCGAAAATCGCGTGGCCAGCAACGAACGTGTCCGCCCCGGCGGCATGCGCCGCCGCGATCGTGTCGAGCGCAATGCCGCCATCCACCTCCAAGGCGGCATCACTTCCAAACTGCGTGAGGAGCGAGCGAGCCCGTGCGATCTTGTCCAACGACGCCGGAATGAACTGCTGTGCGGCATAACCGGGATTCACCGTCATGATCAGCACGAGGTCCAGATCAGCGATGATCTCCTCCATATAGGTAAGTGGTGTTCCGGGGTTGAGGGCGAGTCCTGCTCGCATGCCCCGGTCCCGCACGGCTCGGGCCTGTCGTTGTGCATGCCGAGTCGCCTCCGGGTGAAATGTAAACACCGCGGCTCCTGCGTCGGCGAATGGCTCGATGTAGATCTCGGGTCTCTCCACCATGAGATGGACGTCGACCGGGAGACGAGTCACGCGTCGGATGGCCTCGATCATCTTGGCGCCGAACGTGAGGTTCGGGACGAAATGCCCGTCCATCACGTCCACATGGATCCAATCCGCGCCGGCAGACTCGACCTGTTGAATCTGCTCGGCGAGGCGCACGAGGTCGGCACTCAGGACACTGGGGGCAATTCGCACTCCGCCCTTCATTCGTCCTCCCTCCGAGCCAAGGTGACGTTCACGGCAGTGCCGGCAGCGCTGAGGGTTCCCGGCGCCGGCTGCTGCTCGATGATCGTGCCCGGCGCTCCCCGAAACGTCGAGCGACGGACGGTGGTTCCAAGCCTGAGCCCGGCCTCTCTGAGGAGCGAGTCGGCGGTCTCCGGCGTGAGGCCGATCAGGTCCGGTACGCTGATGGTTGGGGCACCGACGCTGATGACGAGCGTCACGTCTGTGCCCGGGAGCAGCGCGGTGCCGGCCGGAGGCCGGGAATTGATCACGACGCCCTTCGGGGCCGGCGCCTGCGTCGCTTCGGTGCGCCCCAGACGGAGTCCCGCCGCGCTCAGCAGCTGCTCGGCGATCGTGGCGTCGTACCCGCTCACGTCCGGTACCGGGATCCGTGAGGGACCGCTGCTGACCCAGAGCTCGACTGCAAAGCCCTGAGGAACGGCCACTCCTGCGGGGGGCTCTTGCCACATGACTGAGCCGCGTGCCGCTGTCGGATGGCTTTCGACGCGTACGGCGCCAGTGGTGAGCCCGGCGTCCGACACGGTCGCCTCCGCCCGGTCTTGGGGCAGTCCCACGAGACGGGGTACCGAGGTCGAGGATGCAAAGATCGGAGCCGGAAAGAGCAGGAGTGCTGCGATGACGTAGCCAACCACGAAGGCGCCTGCCGCCCCACCCAGCCACCACCACACGCGCCCACCCGGAAGGGTACGGGTCTGCGGCAGCCGCGCGCGGAGGTCACGTATCCAGCGTGTCAGGTCACCGCGAGATGTCACGTGACGTCGGAATCTCATGCGTGTCGTCTCAGCTGGGCGGCGTACCCGCCATCGGTTCCTGCATCCGCAGGGAAGATGAACCGGTCGTCGCCGTCACGAACGAAACTTGGATGACGCTCCAAGAAATTGTCGATTTGCAGCTCGTTTTCCTCCGGCTCCAGCGAACAGGTCAGGTAGACCAGCCGTCCCCCCACATTCAATGTCGACGCCACGCCGTCCAGAATCCTGCGTTGGCGCTCGACGAGGTGACCCAAACGGTCCGCCGACAAGCGCCAACGCGCATCGGGGTGTCGAGCCATGGTGCCGGTTGCACTGCACGGCGCGTCTACCAGGACCACATCGCAAGCACCGCGCTTGAGCGGCGGCCTGCTGGCGTCGGCGACAACTAAGGATACACCGGGCGCCGTCCGTGTCACGGTGTCACGGAGCATCTGGATCCGATCGCGTCGGAGGTCCGAGGCAAGGACATGGCGTGCGCGTCGGCTCAGGACCGCCGTCTTTCCACCTGGGGACGCGCAGGCATCCCACACGGTGGCCGCCGCCGGCACGGATACCGAGGCGAGGAGTTCCGCTTGTGCCGCGTCCTGCACCACGAACACGCCGCGGTCGTAGCCGGGGAGGTTGCGGATCGACCCGGTCTGCACCACGACGCCCGCTCCGAAGGGAGCGGGCGTGCTCGCAACCCCGGCATCGGACAACATGGTCTTGAGCACAGTGGTGCTGCCGTCGACCGGTTGCAGGACGAGCGGCGGCTGCAGGTTGTTGTGATGCAGCAGCGCCTCGGTACGCTCGAGACCAAACCGCGCCGTCCAGCGCTCAACCAGCCAGTGTGGATGGGAATACTCGTCGGCGAGGTCGAGCGACGTGTCGTCCGGCCTCCCGGGATCCCGTGTGAGGCGCCGCAAGACAGCGTTGACCAACCGGGCGGCTCCGGGGTTCAACTGCTGCTTCGTGATCTCGACAGCGGTGAATAGAGCGGCGTAGCGTGGAATCCGCTCGAGGTACAGCATTTGGTACGCGCCGATGCGGAGCAGGTCCCTCAGGTCTGGGTCAAGCTGCTGACGGCGTTGAGTCAGCAGCGGGTCGACACGGAGATCGAGCCGGGTTCGGTGTCGCAGGACGCCGGCCGAGATTTCGTGGGTGAGCCGGCGGTCCCGCTCCTCGAGCGACGCCGCGGACTCGGTCAGGGCCTCCTCGAATCGCTGACCCGACCTGACGCGCCGAAGCACCTCCAGTGCCGCGGTACGAGCAGCCGTGCCCGCGGTCACCCTCAATCCAGCATGCCAGTCGTGGGGCTCGACGGAGCCGCAATCTCGCGTCGCGGCATCCGACCGGACAGGAAGGCGAGCCGCCCAGCGTCCACCGCATGATGCATGGCCAGCGCCATGCCGATGGGATCCCGCGCCTCAGCGAGGGCCGTGTTCATGAGGATGCCGTCCACTCCCTGCTCCATGGTCAGGCAGGCATCCGACGCGGTCCCCACTCCCGCGTCGACGATCACCGGCGCTTCTAGGCGGCGCTTGATCGTGCGGATCGTGTAGGGATTGACCAGCCCCAGGCCGCTGCCAATGGGTGAGGCCAGCGGCATCACGGCTGCGCATCCAGCGTCCTCGAGCCGCAGGGCCGTAATGAGATCTTCGTTCGTGTAGGCCATCACCTTGAACCCTTCGGCAACCAGGACCTTCGTGGCGTCGAGCAGACTAGCGACGTCGGGGAGCAGCGTTTCTTGGTCACCGATGACTTCGAGCTTGACGAACTCGTTGAAACCGGCTTCGCGCGCCAAACGCGCGTAGCGGATCGCATCGTCTGCCGTGTAGCAGCCGGCGGTGTTGGCGAGGAGGAAGAAGCGGTTGGGATCGAGGTGGTGGAGGATGCCCTCCTCCTTGGAGCGGTCGAGGTCGACGCGACGCACCGCGACGGTCACGATCTCGGCACCGGACGCCTCGATAGCGCGAACCATCGTCTCGTTGTCTTTGTATTTGCCGGTCCCCACGAGTAGCCGGGATCGGAACGTCCGGCCGCCGACGACAAAGGGGGCACCAGGAGTTGCGTTCACAGTCGTGTGCATGGTGGAAGGGTGCCTTCAGCCGCTCGTCAGCCTCCGCCGACGAAATGAACGAGCTCGACGCAATCGCCGTCGCTGAGGCTAGTTTCGGCAAGCGCCTGCCGTCGAACGATCGTGCGATTCAGCTCGACCACGACGGAGCGCGGATCGAGGTCCAAACCAGCCAAGAGATCGAGCAGCGAGGCCTCGGCGGGAAGCGCCCGCGACTCGCCGTTCACGATCACTGTCATACCGTTGTGCATGCCCAATCGTCCCACGACGGGAGTGGCGTGTACCCTCCGAGGAGGGTCACGAGTGAGTCTCACCCAAAGATACCAACATCTGAGCCGCTACTGAACGCGGATCCGCCGCTTCCCACAGTGCCGTAATGACCGCGACGCCGTACGCCCCCTGTTCGAGGCAGGCGGTCACGCGGTCCGGCGTCACGCCACCGATGGCAATTACGGTGGCCGGTTGGGCGTCGCGGATAGCACTCGTGCCGAGACCAGGGTGATCGGGGTGCGACCGCGTGTTCCAGATGGGGCCTAAGAACACGAAGTCCGCGCCGGCCGCGCTTGCGTCTTTCGCTTCGTCGGGATCGTGAGTCGATCGACCGATGACAACCTCGGATCCAAGGAGTCGGCGCACGTCGGCGGTAGGCAATCCGGTCGCCGGCAAATGGACACCGACGGCTCCGATGTATGGCACCAGGTCGACCCGATCGTTGACCAGTAGGCTGACCCCCTCGTCGACAAGGCGCCGTCCAATCTCCGCCAGGCGACGCCCGCTCGTGCGCCGTCCGCGCAGATGCAACCCGACGGGACCGGCCGCGACGATGGCGTGCAGTCGCTCGTCGAGATCCGGCAGGTTGAGAATGTGATCGTTGGTGATGGCGTGAAGGCGTGGGATCACGACGGTGTGTCAAACCTATCGCCGACCTTGATGCTACGGCCGCGAATCCATTCAGCCGCTCCCATGCGTGCCTTGCCGGACGGCTGGACATCGAGAAACTGCAATGCGCCATCTGCGGTGGCAATCACGAGAGCGGGATCCGTCTTGACGACCATCCCGGGCGTGTCACCCTCGACATACTCGTCGGCGAGCCGAGGACCGAACAGCTTGATTTCTTTCCCTCGCAATGTCGTCCACGAGCCCGGTCGCGGGTCGAAGGCACGAACCTGTCGGGCGATGCGCGCCGCCGGTTCCTCCCAGCGGATTCTGGCAAGTGCACGCGTGATCTTCGGAGCGTAGGTGGCTTGGGTGTGGTCCTGGTGCTTCAACGCCGCCGCCCCCGTGTCGAGCAGTGCGAGGCCCTCGACCAAGGCCAATGCCCCGAGCTCCGCTAGTCGCACGGTAAGCTCACCGCCTGTTTCATCTGGCGGGATCGGAGTCGTGACCTGATGAATGATGGGACCGGCGTCCATCTTCGTTTCCATGTGCATGATGGTGATCCCGGTCTTCTGGTATCCCTCGAGAATGGCGTGCTCGATGGGAGCGGCTCCGCGAAGCTTTGGCAGCAGCGACGCGTGCACGTTTACCATTCCCCGGGGTGCGAGATCGAGAATCTCCTTTCTGAGTATGTGTCCGTATGCTGCGACGACACCGATCTCATGCTCGAAGGACGCGAGCTCACTGAGGAACTCGGTCGTACTGGGGCTTTCCGGCTGGAGTACGGGAATTCCCTCTTCCAGCGCGACTACCTTGACGGGCGGCGGGAGCGAGGACGATCGCGATCGGCCACGCGGCCGGTCCGGCTGCGTCACGGCGGCCACGACATCGAAGCCCTCACCAACCATCGCACGGAGCGACGGAATCGCGAACTCGGGCGTGCCCCAGAAGACGATCCGCATCGTCAGCGCTCGGCGACCGAGCCGGGTTGCGCCAACACGTGTTTCTCCTCGCCCATCTCGGCCCAGCGCGACTTTCGCCATTTCTTCAAGAGCATGCGTCGTTTGAGTGGGCTGAGGTGGTCGAGGAACAGCACACCGTCGAGATGGTCGATCTCGTGTTGGATGGCACGTGCTTGAAGGTCTGACGCTTCGATCTGCACCCGCTCGTCGTCCAACGTGGTCGTCTCCAGCACGATTCGGCGCGACCGGTCGACATCGGCAAAGACGTCGGGGATCGATAGGCACCCCTCTTCGCCGCGCACCGTTCCCTCTCGGTCGAGAATCTGCGGGTTGATGAGGATCACGGCGTCGTCATCTTCGGTCTGCACGACGGCAACCCGCCGTGCGACCCCGATCTGATTGGCGGCCAAGCCAATGCCGCTGTCGGCGTGCATGGTATCGAACAGGTCGCGCACGAGCTGGCGCACCACGTCGTCGACCGCTCGGATCGCGGCAGCCTCCTCTCGAAGTACGTTCGAGCCAAGCAGCTTGATCGGTCGGATGGCCACGACTATTTCGCCTCGGTCTTGTCGGAGAGAATGTCGGCGATCCGGTCGCGATGAATCACGAGCCGCGACCCACCGCTCTCGACGGTCAGCTGCTCTTCTTTCATGTGAACTACCTTGCCGATGATCCCGCCGACCGTCAGCACCTCGTCGCCCTTCTTGATTTGCGAGAGCCGCTCCTTATGTCGCTTCTCCTGCTGGACTTTCGGGCGAATGATCAAGAAGTAGAAGATCGCGACGATCGCCAGCATCTGAACGAAGAAGATCGTCATCCCGCCGCCGCCCTGGCCGGAGGGGGCAAACAGGAAGAGTAGGTCTGGAGTCACGTCATTCCCCGTGCGTTGTACCGGTCGAGCCACTCACGGTGCCACGGCCCGAACCGTTGTGCCAAGATCGCGCGACGCGCGTCCTGCGTCAGGCGAATCAAGAACCGAACATTGTGGAGCGACAGCAGTCGCAGTCCCAGCAGCTCATCTGCCACGAACAGGTGACGGATGTACCCTCGGGTGTAGGTACGGCAGGTCTCACAGTCGCAGCTCTCGTCCAGCGGCCGAGCGTCGGCGCGATAGGCGGCGTTCCGGATGTTGATCGGCCCGTCCAAGGTGTAAGCCGAGCCGTTGCGCCCATTTCGCGTCGGCGCCACGCAATCGAACATATCCATGCCGCGCGCTACTGCTGCGAGGAGATCTCCCGGAAAGCCTACGCCCATAAGATAACGGGGTTGCTGAGAGGGGAGCTCGGGCTCCAGATGCTCCAGAACGTCCAGCATGACGGGCTTCGGCTCGCCCACGGCGAGACCGCCGACGGCGATTCCCGTCCAGGAGCTCTGTTGCAGAGCGTCCCGCAGTGCCGAGAGCCGAAGCGGGAGATGTGCGCCGCCTTGGATGATGGGCCAGAGGGTCTGCTTGTCAGGCTGGCTGGCGGCGAGCGTTTGATGCCGCGTCAGACACCTCGCGAGCCAAGCGGTCGTGCGCCGGACCGCGTCCTCGGCCACGGATCGGTCGGCTCCCCCCGACACGACCTGATCGAAGGCCATCGCGATATCGGACCCGAGTTGCCACTGAATATCGATGGCCTTCTCTGGCGTGAGTTGGCGCGTGCTTCCATCGACGTGTGATTGGAAGGTGACGCCGTCGTCGTCCACGCGCCGAAGCCCCTCGAGCGAGAAGACCTGAAAGCCCCCAGAATCGGTGAGCAATGGCCCCGGCCACGCCATGAACCGGTGGAGTCCCCCCAAGTCTGCAATCGTGCGCTCCCCAGGCCGGACGTGCAGATGGTAGGTGTTGGCGAGCACCATCTGGGTTCCCACCGCTTCGAGATCGAAGGGTGACAAGGTCCGAACCGTGCCCTGCGTACCGACCGGCATGAACGCCGGCGTCTCGACTAGGCCGTGCGGAAGCGACAGCGTTCCGGCGCGCGCCCCTTCGTCACGCTGGTCGAGCGTGTAGCCGAACCCGGTCACGTGATCGCCATCGCGTCGCCGTAGGAAAACAGACGGTAACGCTCTCGTATGGCGTCTCGGTAGGCCGCCATGGCCCGCTCATATCCTGCAAACGCTGCCACGAGCATGAGCAGCGTTGAACGCGGCAAGTGGAAGTTGGTGAGCAGTGCGTCTACGATGCGGAACCGATACGGCGGATAGATGAAGAGATCGGTCCATCCGGATCCGGCGCGCACTGTATCCTCCATGGCGACGGTCTCGAGCGTTCGCGCGACCGTCGTGCCCACCGCCCACACGCGATGTCCCTGCGCCTTTGCGGTGTTCACGCGGCGCGCCGACGCTTCGGATACGGAGTACCACTCGGCATGCATGGTGTGCCGAGCCGGGTCATCGGTCTCGATCGGCTTGAAGGTGCCCGGTCCAACGTGCAGCATCGTTTCGACGATCTCGATCCCGCGTTTCGAGATGCGGTCCAACAGCGCCGCGGTGAAGTGCAATCCGGCGGTCGGCGCCGCGACGCTGCCGTCGGCGTTGGCGTAGATCGTCTGGTAGCGTTCCCGGTCCGACGGTACGACCGGGCGGGCGATATAGGGAGGCAATGGCACCGATCCGTAGCGGCGCATGAGGGTTGGAACATCCACGGTCCCGGAGAACGCGAGGCGGCGGAGACCGCCCTGCAGCACGCTCACGACGTGAGCGATCGCGTCGTCACCGAACCGAATCGTGCGTCCGGCCTTGAGTTTCCCTCCCGGATGCACCATCGCGAGCCACTGGCCATCGGGTTCTGGATGCACGAGCAGGACTTCTGCCTCACGCCCGTTCTCCCGCACGCCCTTGAGCCGCGCCGGAATGACGCGGCTGGTATTCAGCACGAGCACGTCGCCGGAATCAAGCAGCGTGGGGAACTCTGCGAATCTTCGATGGTGGACGGTGTCGGAGGCGCGGTCGAGCACCAACAACCGGCTCGCACTTCGGTCGGGAAGGGGATGCTGGGCTACGGTGTCGGGTGGGTACTCGTAGTCGAAGTCGGCAGTGCGGTACGTCTTACCCACTGGTGTCGAAGATCGACGGCTGGTCACCGGCAGCGTGTGGAGGGAGCGTGTAGCCGTAGTGCCGATAGGCTGCGGGACTCGCCGCACGGCCCCGGGGCGTGCGGTGCAGGAACCCCTGCTGAATGAGAAACGGCTCGTACACCTCCTCCAGCGTGCCCGGATCCTCACCGACCGCAACGGCGATGGTGTTCAGCCCCACGGGCCCGCCGTCGTACTTCTCGATGATGATCTGCAGAATCCGGGCATCCATGTCGTCGAGTCCGTACTCGTCCACGTTCAGTCGGCTGAGAGCCGCTTCGGCGACGGTCTTCGTAATGGTTCCGTCCGCGCGGACCTGCGCATAGTCCCGCACACGGCGCAGCAGTCGATTTGCGACGCGGGGCGTTCCACGGCTCCGCTTCGCGATCTCGACCGCACCGTCCGGATCCATTGTGACCTCTAAGATCTTGGCCGATCGGATCACAATCTGCTGCAGGTCTTCGGCGGGATAGTAGCCCAAGCGTTCCACGATGCCGAACCGCGCTCGCATCGGTGGGGTCAGCATGCCGTAGCGGGTCGATGCCCCAACGAGCGTGAACGGCTCCACGCTCATCGGGATCGTCTGGGCATTCGGTCCATCGGCGATTCGCACGTCGACCCGGAAGTCCTCCATGGCAGGGTAGAGGAACTCCTCGAGCGCCGGTCGCATGCGGTGAATCTCGTCGATGAACAGCACGTCGCCCTGGCGTAATGTGGTGAGCATACCCACGAGATCGCCTGCCCGCTCCAAGACCGGTCCACTCGTCGTGCGCACATTCACCCCCATCTCCCGTGCGATGAGGATGGCGAGGGTGGTCTTGCCAAGGCCGGGCGGTCCGAAAAACAGAGTGTGATCCAGCGGTTCGCTTCGCTGTCTGGCGGCGTCGATCGCGATCTGCAGGCTTTCCTTGACCGTCTCCTGTCCTACGAATTCCGCGAGCCGAGCCGGGCGGAGCGACGCTTCGGCGGAACCCTCCTCTGGGAGCGCTTCCGGCGTGGTGATCTCGGTTCTGCTCACCGCGCGGCAACGGCCTGCCAGCGTACCGGCCGGACGTCCTCAGAGATGCGGTGGCGCGCGTGGCAGCTCACGCAGCGGTCCTTGGCTTCAGTGTCGAGCGCACGGACCAGCTTCCGATTCGTTGAGCCACATTTGGTGCAGTTCCATTCCGCAGTTTTCATCGTGACCGTTGTCATTTCGCCTTGGTTAAGAGTTGCAGCGCGCCACGAATCAGGTCAACTGACGCTGTGGTTCCGCTCTCCGATACGAACGCCCGCACCGCGCGCTCAGCATCGCCGGCCGAATACCCGAGATTCATCAGCGCCTGCACCGCTTCTTCGGTTGGGCCACTCTCACCCGTGGGGGCGCCGGGGAGCGCAATGTCACGGAGTCGATCCTTGAGCTCGAGCCGAATCCGCTCCGCCGTCTTCTTCCCGATTCCGGGAACCGTGCAGAGTGCCGCCAGGTCGCCGTCGCGGATGGCCCGTGTCGCGCGGGCACCGCCCAACGTCGAAACCACCGCGAGGGCCAGCCGAGGGCCGACACCTGTCGTCCCCAGCAAACGCTGGAACAACGTCCGCTCGTAATCTTCGTCGAACCCGTATAATGCCCACCCGTCCTCGCGAACGACCAACACCGTCTTCAGTGCCACCTCCGCACCCACAACCGGGAGGGTCTCCAGCACGCCGAGGGGCACGGCGATCTCGTGATCGACGCCACCGGCGGTTGCCACCACGACGCGGTCGCCCGTCTTCGCCAGCACGCGGCCCCGCACTCCGGCGATCACGCGCACCTCCGTCGAGTAACCAGATAGGTCAAGGCGAGCGCAATGCCATCCGAGGCATCACTGGGCGACGGCTCAGATGCAAGATTGAGCAGACGTTGCACCATATAGCTCACCTGCGCTTTTGCAGCGCCGCCCCTTCCGACAATGCACTTCTTCACCGTCGCCGGCGGAAACTCGGCGACCTCGATCTCGGCCTGTCCCGCGGCGAGGAGGATGACACCGCGCGCGTGGCCCAACGTCACGGTGGTCCGGACGTTCTTGGCGTAGAAGAGGCTCTCGAGCGCGAGGACGGAGGGCTCATGGCGCCGAATGAGCTCACTCACGCCGTCATGGAGCACCGAAAGCCGCGTGGCGAGGGGGTCTCTCGACTTGGTGCGGATCACCCCGCATTCGATGAGTCGGCCCACACGGTCAGGTGCCGGCTCCACCACGCCGAACCCGGTGACGGCGGTGCCGGGATCGATTCCCAGTACACGGAAGCTCACCCGCCAACCGCCGCGAGCGTCGCTGCGTCGATATCGAAGTTGCTGAACACCTGCGAGACATCCTCGTGTTCCTCGAGGGTATCCATCAACTTGAGCAGCCGCTCAGCATCCTTGCCTTCCACGAGGACAGTGGTTGTCGGAACCAGTGCCAGCGCTGCTTCCTCCACCTCGACACCGCCATTCGTGAGTGCCTCGCGCACCGCATGGAGGTTGGTCGGCTGCGTGACGATGACGTGGAGGTCTCCGTCCGTCGACATGTCGTCGGCACCGGCATTGAGTGCCGCTTCCATGACGGCGTCCTCGGGGTACCGGGTCGCATCGATGGAGATCTGTCCGCGCTTCTCGAACAACCAAGCGACGGAATTGGGCTCGCCCAAGCTCCCCCCACTCTTCGAGAACGCATGACGGACGGCGGCAACGGTGCGGTTCAAGTTGTCGCTCGTGACTTGCACCATGATGGCCGCGCCCCCGGGACCGTACCCCTCGTAGATCGCTTCCTCGTACGTGACACCCTC
>JAOTWK010000106.1 GCA_029862935.1 Gemmatimonadota bacterium
ATTCGGGTGCCAGATCGGGCTTCCGAGGCGCGCAGCCTAACCCGAAGACGGCGGTTGGCGCAACCCGAGGGCTAGGCACGGGTAGTTATCTTTAGAAACAAGGTTCTTCAACTCCGAGTGATTCGATGGGATTTGTCCTTTCCGTTTCCCTACGCTTGATTGCCGGTCGGAGTTTCGTGGCGTGGGTCATGCTCACCGTCATGAGTCTTCCCTTCCTCCCGACACGACTTCACGCTCAGCGTACGGCGAGTGAGATCGTCGATGAGGTCGATCGACTGTTGCGTGGCAGGTCCAGCCGAGCCACGGTTCAAATGGACATCCTCACCGAGCACTGGACCCGGTCCATGGGAATGCGGATCTGGTCACTCGGCACGGAGTACTCGTTGATCCGCATTCTCTCCCCCCGCAAGGACGCGGGAATGGCGACGCTCAAATCTGGTGAGGAGATCTGGAACTACCTCCCCCGCGTAGATCGCACGATCAAACTGCCGGCGTCCCTGATGGGTGCCGCATGGATGGGTTCGCATTTTACGAACGACGATCTCGTGAAGGAAAGCCGCATCATCGAAGACTATGACATCGAGATCGGGTACGAGGGAAGACGGGAGGGAGTTGAGGTGTGGGAGTTCATCCTGACTCCCAAGCCCGATGCGGCAGTGGTCTGGGGTCGCATCGAGGAGCAGGTCAGGCAGGATGACCTGATGCCAGTGTGGGTGCGCTACTACGACGACCGCGGTGATCTCGCTCGCACGATGGTATTCAGCGAGTTCCAGGTGATGGGTGGGCGGCTCGTGCCAGCCCACATGGTCGTCGAACCCGCCGACAAGCCGGGTGAGAGCACAACCATCATCTACCGCGACCTCGAGTTCGACATCGATCTCGAACCTTCCTACTTCTCCCTCCGCCGCCTACGAGACGATCGCGGATCAGAGTGATGCCGGGCGGGCCGTGGTGGCGGATTGGGTGGAGAAACCTGGGACGAAATCGACGGCGCAGCTTGATTGCCGCCAGCATGCTGGCTGTCGGCTACTTCTCGTGCGTCGCGCTGATGGGGTGGGCCGATGGTCTCGTGGCCGAGATGATCGGCAACGGGACGGGCATCCTCACGGGACAGCTCCAGATTCACGCGTCGGACTATCTTCCGGACCGTAGCGTCTACGAGACGATTGGTGGACGGGACGGAACCAACGTTCGCCAACTCGTCGAGCAGGTTGCGGCTGACCCCGACGTCGATGCCGCGGCACCACGGGTGTACGGCGGGGGCCTGATCAGTTCCGGTTCGGCAACCGCGGCGGCGATGTTCTTGGGTGTCGACCCGGACCTTGAGCTCCATGTATCCCGAATCATGAATGCGCTGGTCAGCGGTGAGCACCCCGCAGCGGGAGCGAATGAGGTGCTGGTCGGAACCGAGATCGCCCGCACGCTGGGCGTCAGCCCGGGCGACGAAGTCGTCGTGGTGGCGCCCGCCATCGATGGATCGTTGGGCAACGATCTCTTCGTGGTCTCCGGCGTGTTCGAGAGCGGGCTCGCCGAGCTGGATCGGTCGTTTGCGCTCCTTCCCATTGATGCATTGCAGGCGTTGATGGTGCTCCCCCCGTCGCGCGTGCACGAGATCGCGGCGTTCGTGCGGGATCCCTGGCAAGCCCCGGCCGCAGCTGCGCGTCTCGACAGCCTCATACGAGCTCGTGGTCTTGATGTCGCTGCCGAGTCTTGGACGACGATTCGTCCGGAAATGGTGGAGTATGCGCAGCTCACCCAGTCGTTTCAGTGGGTCCTGCTCCTCATTGTCTTCGGCATGGCCATCTTTGGTGTGGCGAATACCATGCTGATGGCCACGTTCGAGCGCCGCTACGAGTTCGCCGTGCTCAAGGCGCTTGGCACCACGCCCAGTGGGATTGTCGGGTCGGTGCTCTCCGAGGCTCTGGCACTCGGCGCGATTGGTTTGGTCGGGGGCGCGGCGGTCACATTCCCGATCATGGTGTGGTGGCACCTCGCACCGCCGGACATGAGTTGGCTCTTCGGCGACTTCACCATGCTTGGCGCGCTGATCCGTCCCGTGCTTCGGGTCGAGTATCCGTGGACGATGACCGTCGGTGCAGCCGTGGCGCTCTTTCTCACGACCGTGCTTGCCGCACTGTACCCGGCACTCCGGTCGGCGAGAATCCCGCCTGCCGACACACTGGCGGGTCGATGACCGGTCGCCTCAGCCTGCTCATCCGCCTGGGCGTGCGGAACGTGCGGCGCCAGCGCCGTCGCAGCTTCCTGACGGCACTTGCCATGGGGCTGGGAGTGGCCGTGCTCGTGTTCAGTCGGGCGCTCGGCGACGGCGCACACGAGGACTGGATCCAGGCGGGCGTGCGCCTAGGAACCGGACATGTGGCGTTTCAGCATCCGCGGTTTCAGGCGAGTGGTAAACTGGAGGACCGGCTCTCCTCGGAGGCGGTACAGACAGCGCTGACTGCTTTGGAGCTTCCCGAGGTCCGTGAATACGTCGCGGCGGCGGCCTCCAGGGTAGAGCTACAGGCGCTGGCAAATTCGGCGACCGCTGCCGTGCCCGTGGCGGTCGCGGGAATCGATCCTGAGGCCGAGCGTCACTTCTCGCAACTCGGGGACAAGCTGATCGACGGTCGATACCTCGAGAGTGGGGATCGCCTCCATGCGTATATCGGTGAGCGACTCGCCAAACGCCTCGACCTGGACGTAGGGTCCCGCCTCGTGCTGACGGGCCAAGACGCGACAGGTGAAATCGCCGGCCAGTTTGTACGTGTCGTCGGGATCTTCCGATCCGGTCTTCCCGAAGCGGACGAGCGCGTGGTCCACATACCGCTCGAGACGGCGCGCACCTGGCTCCAGGTTGGCGATGCGGTCACAACGCTGGGCGTGCTGCTCGAGTCGGGCTGGGATGTACCAGAGGTGGTTGGGCGCCTGCGGGTGCAGTTGGTCGACGACCAAGACGCGGTACGGGTGCTGGGATGGCGAGAGGCCATGCCCGAGCTCGATGCGGCCATCAAGATCGATGACTACGGCGACTACATCTTCCACGTCATTCTCTTCGCGTTGGTTGCCCTGGCAATCGTCAACACCGTGCTGATGTCCGTGATGCACCGCACGCGCGAGTTCGGCGTGTTGCGTGCTCTCGGATTGACCAAGCACCAGACGGCGTGGATCGTCTTCTCGGAGGGGTTGATCCTCACGGCGGTCAGCGGATTGGTGGGCATGGTCGTCGGATTCGCATTTACGTGGATCTTCTTTCGCAACGGTCTCGATTACTCATTCGCGTTCGAGGGAGACTTCGAGTTCTCCGGCGTCATACTGGACACGATCATCATCCCCGAGTTCCGGATCATGCAGGTGCTTCAGAGCTTGGGGTCCATCTTCCTTGTTGGCGTGTTTGCGTCACTCTACCCCGCCTATCGCGCTACGCGGATCGACGTGGCCGAGGCGATGAAGTTCGAGGCATGAACCAGAAACCTGTTGCAGCGGTTCGCACACACGATGTGTGGAAGGTGTTCGAACACGACGGTATCGCCGTCGAGGCGGTGCGCGGTGTGTCCATCGAGATCGAGCGCGGCGAGTTCGTCGTGCTGGCTGGGCCCTCGGGATCGGGCAAGACCACGCTCCTCAATCTGCTGGGCGGGCTCACCAATGCGTCTCGCGGCAACGTCTCGATCGACGGACGTGACTTGACAACGATGTCCGAGCGGCAGCGTGCGAAACTGCGACTGGAACGCGTTGGGTTCGTGTTTCAGGCGTACAACCTGCTCCCAGTACTCACCGCCCGGGAGAACGCGGAGTTCACGCTGTTACTCCGAGGCATGCCCGAGGCTGAACGGCACGCGCGTGTGAACCGGCTCTTTGAGCGAATCGGCATCGGGGGTTTGGAAGATCGCCGGCCCGCCAAACTCTCAGGCGGGCAGCAGCAACGCGTGGCGGTTGCCCGGGCCGTGGTGGGCGAGCCGGCCCTCGTGCTGGCGGACGAACCCACCGCCAACCTGGATTCCGTGTCGAGTGCGGCCCTGTTGGACGTGATGACGCAACTCAATCGCGAATTGGGGACGACGTTCGTATTCGCGACCCACGATGCGGCACTCATGGAGCGCGCACAGCGACTGATCCGGCTCGTCGACGGCGCGGTCGCCTCCGACCGGCGTCAGGACGGCACGCCGACCGCATGATGCGGGTGTCTGCGCTCGTGCTTGGGCTCGCGGCAGTGATGCCTGCCGCAGCTCAGGCGCAGCGACCGCAATGGGCACCCGTGCTGCGCGGATATTTCTTGAACGTTCCCATCGCTTCTGCTGCGGGACCGTTCTCCGATGCGGTGGCTGCAGACGTGCAGCGCCTTCGGCTCATGGCACGCTCGTCGTATGGTCCTTTGTCGGTCGATGTGGCGTACGAGCATGTGCTCACACTCCGATCGGAAGCGACGGTCGGGCTGTTTGCGGGACTGAGTCCCACCGGGACAGGCGGTGACTGGCTGCCGCTCCAAGGCTCCCTGCTGCAGAAAGACCACATTGACTGGCAGCATCGTGTCGATCGCGCGTCGCTCGCCTATGGTGTCGGCAGTGCGGAAGCGACCATCGGACGTCAGCCCATCTCCTGGGCCACAACGCTGTTTCTCACTCCCGCCGATCCTTTTGTGCCCTTCGATCCGTCCGACCCGTTTCGCGAGTACCGCCGCGGTGTGGATGCGGTACGACTGCGCGGGTTCCCGGGTGCCTTCAGCGAAATCGACCTGGCGTTTCGCGTGGCAAACACGCCAATCGGACGCACGGTGTCGGCTGCGGGCCGGGGGCGGGCAGCCGTCGGCGCATGGGAGTTTCTCGGGTGGGCGGGTGTCGTGCACGACGACCCAGCGGTCTCGGTGGCAGCCACGCTGTCGATAGGAGGTGCGGTGCTCCGAACCGAGAGCGTGGTGCGACGCGCGAACGATGAGACCGTGTTTCGTGCGACGATCGGTGCCGATCGAAGTTTTGTAGTCTGGGACCGCAATGTCTACGTGGTCCTCGAGTACCAACGAGACGGCTTTGGCGCGGCGAGCGGCGACGACCTGATTGCTACGTTGCTGTCGGAACCGGCGCGGCGCGGGGAACTGCAGGTGTTCGGGCGGGATGAAGTCGTGGTACAGGGCAGTCTCGAACTCCACCCCCTGGTCAACGTGAGCGCCCTCGTGATCTGGAACGTCAATGATCCGAGCGCGCTGCTCGGGCCCGCGGCGTCGTATTCCGCTGCCGACGAGGTCGCCGTCCGCGGCGGTGTGTACTTTGGTGCCGGGAGGGGCACGACAGCCAGCGGACTCTTGGGTTCCGAGTTTGGGGCCGTGCCGACTACGGCATATGCGTCCGTGACGTGGTTCTTCTAGGGAGGGGGCAGAGGAGGGGGGCAGGGCGGCAGTTGCTGACGGCTGATGACTGATAGGCGGCAAGGCGGCAGAAGGTGTGAGTTCCTGAACGGAGGAGTGCGATCGATGAGTGGTGCCCTCAGGAAAAAATGGTCGCGCGCGTGCGCGCTGATCGCTGTCGTCGCGTTGCTCGGCGGCTCCTGCGCCAGCCAGGAACCAGATGGCGGCGACACCGTCATCCTGATCGGGCTCGACGCCATGGGGTGGGACTTCCGCGACAAAACGGACACGCCGAACTTGGATCGGCTGGTGGCGCGCGGAGTGATGGCCGAGCGACTCGTCCCGGTGTTTCCCACCAAGACCTTTCCGAATCACTACTCGATTGTCACGGGTCTTCACGTCGAAGACCACGGGATCATTGCCAACAGCATGTACGATCCTGCGATGGATGCGTGGTTCAGCCTGGGCAACCGTGACGCCGTCACCGATCCGCGATGGTGGGGCGGAGAGCCGATCTGGGTCACGGCGGAAAAGCAGGGTCTGACAGCGGCGGCATTCTTCTGGCCGGGCACTGAAACGGCGATCCAGGGAGTCCGCCCCACATTCTGGAACCCATACGATGGATCGATTCCGAATACCGAGCGCGTGAATCAGGTGCTGGCGTGGTTGGATCTGCCTCTTTCCGCACGACCAGCTCTCATCACCCTGTATTTCAGTGATGTGGATGATGCGGCGCACAGGAGCGGCACGGAGAGTGAAGAAACGCGCGCTGCCATTCGCCGCGTCGACGCCGTGATCGGTGAGTTGATCGGGGGCCTCGAGGCGCGTGGGATCGCCGACGCGGTCAACATCATCGTCGCGTCGGATCACGGCATGGTCGACATCGCGCTCGACCGCGTCATCTTTCTCGACGATTACCTCGACTTAGAACGCGTGACGGTTGTGGACTGGAATCCGGTGGCCTCGCTTCGTCCCCCGCCGGACGAGATCGATCTCGTGTACCGCGCGCTCGACGGCGCCCATCCCAACTGGTCGGTGTACCGCAAGGACGACATTCCCGATCGGTATCACTATCGCCAGAACGGCCGCGTGCAGCCGATTCTCGTTGTGGCCGACGAAGGATGGTCCATCACATCGCGGGACTTCCACGCGGCCCGCCCGGATCGACACGCGGGGGCCAATCACGGCTATGACAACCAGCTCGTGTCGATGGGAGCCACGTTCATCGCTGCCGGTCCGGCGTTCCGACGCGGGGAGGTCGTGCCGCCGTTCCAGAATATTCACATCTACGAGATGCTTTGTGCGATCCTCGACCTCACACCGGCAGCGAATGCAGGAAGCTTGGATTCGGTGAGGGCAGTCTTGAGGTGAGCTGTGTGCCGTGAGCCCGAGAGCCCTTGCGGGCTCACGGTTTACCCACTGACGATCGTCCTGATCTTCGTGAGCAGCATGTCCACCGCGACTTGGTTGTGCCCGCCCTCGGGAATGATGATGTGCGCGTAACGCTTGCTGGGCTCGACAAACTCCAGGTGCATTGGGCGGACCGTCTGCAGATACTGCTGCACCACCGAGCTCAGGCTCCGGCCACGCTCGGTGAGGTCGCGCTCGATCCGGCGCAGAATCCGCAGATCGGCATCGGTATCGACGAAGACTCGTATGTCCATCAACTCGCGTAGCTCACGATCGGAGAGAATGAGGATGCCCTCGACGATGACGACGCTACGCGGCTGGACGCGCTCGCTGCTGGGCGTTCGTGCGTGATTCGTGAAGTCGTAGACCGGTACCGCGACTTCGCGGCCATCCTTCAGTGTCCTGAGGTGCTCAATCAGGAGCGGCGTTTCCAGCGCGTCTGGGTGGTCGTAGTTGATGTTGACGCGTTCGTCGGGTGGGACGTGACTGCGGTCGTAGTAGTACGAGTCGTGCTGAATGAACGCGACCTCGTCAGGTCCAAGACGGCGGGTGATTTCGTTCACGACTGTTGTCTTGCCCGATCCCGAACCGCCAGCAACGCCTATGACCACGGGTTTCACGTCACGTCCCTCGTTGGGGGAATACCCGCTCAATGCTGCGCCCCGCTCCACCCGCCGTCAAGGCGCGGGCATCATACTCTCTCAACAGCCTGCCGTGAGACGGGTCGCCCCTTCCACGTGGCGCGTCCGGTCCAGTGTGCGACTGCCGAGTCGATCTGCAGCAGTGCGCCCAATACGAGTGTCAGTGGAGCAGCCGCGGTGACGGTGAACGGCATGCGCACCAGACGGTCGCTCACGGTCTTGAGCACATACCACGCAAGGATGAACCACAGTGAGGCCAACGGGGCCAGGAGGTAAGCCGCGACATAGGTAAGGTGGACCAGAAAGAAACTCGCCACGGACTCGCCAATGAATGGATAGACGTTCTTGCGAAACCCGACCCAGGCCCCCACGAGGTCGCGGTACATCCACACCTCCACCTCGTTCTGCAGATCCAACGAGTGTGGGATCACGCCGTGCGCCTTCAGGTAGCGGCCAATCCGAACGTCCTCTAGAACTTCCGCGCGATGCGCCCGGTGCGGTTCCAGTCGGCGGTACAGCGCGCGGTCAATCATCCAGCATTGTCCGTTCATCGCGCTGAGTCGTGCCGACCGCGATCGGGCGACCAGGGGGAGTGGGAGATAGGTGAAGATCACAAACGGCACGAGGCTCACGAGCACATGCCCGCCCCCTCGGATGTGAGCGATCCCGGTGAGCGCCGAGTCCGGTGGCAGCGCGAGGTGTCGCCGCACGAGTCGGGACAACGCCTCCGGATCCTTGAGCGACGTGTCGGCGTCCAGGAAGAGAAGCACGTCTCCCGCGGCCGCTCGTGTGGCTTGATAGAGCGCGTGCACTTTGCCGACCCACCCCGCGGGCAGCACTCCCCCGGAAAGCACTTGCAGCCTGGAATCGGAACAACCCCGCAGCACGCGAGCGGTGCCGTCGGTCGACCCGTCGTCGTAGACCACGACGTCGAATCGTGGGTAGGTCTGCGCGAACAGGCTCGGCAACAGGCGGGCGAGATTGGCGGCCTCGTTACGTGCCGGCACCACGATCGTCACCGAGGGTGGGTCGTCAGGCAGCGGCACGAGCTGTCGGCGAACCCGCCGTAGATATAGGACGTTGATGAACAGGATGGCGCCGAATACCGTGTAGACGCCCACGAAGACCCACTCCGCGGTCACGGAGGGCTCTGCACGAACTCTCGGTACAAGAGCGGCAGGTCGGCTTGGAGCAGAGAGGCCCTCGCGGAATCAGCTTCCTGGGCTCCCAACTTCTCCAGGGCGTACCAAATCCAGGAATCAACTTCCTGCGCATCGAGCCCACAGGCGGGTGCCTCTTCGACGCGTTCGCGGAGCTCAAGGAAGCGCGTGAGCGCTCTGCGCGTGCTCCCCCCAGCGATCCCCGGTCGAAACAGCAGTGATTGCGCCTCAATCAACATTACCAGCGGTTCCGCCGGGTCCCTTCGAATGGCGCGGTCGAGCAGCCTGAGAGAACGCTGACCGTATATGATGAGATTGATCAGCCCCACGTCCTGAACGCGATATCCCCACAACGCTGAGAGCAGTGCAAACTCGCGCGCGGACGCCGAGTCGAGGTTCGTCGGGATGTCGGCGATGAGTTTCTTATCCTGTGTCAGCGCGTACAAACGATATCGAAGCAGCAACGTATCCTCGCGCGTCTTTGCCTCCGCGAACAGCGCATGAAGCGTGTGCACGTCTTTCTCAGCATACGCCGGTTGGGTGAGATGCCCGAAACAGAGGGCCAGGAGGACCGCGGTCATCGATAGAACACCCGCGCGACGGGCGAGAAGTTCCACCTCTCGTGTGGACCGGCGCGCCCGTCGAGCAACACTCGGCTCGCGTCGTCTGTCGTGTCAGTCAGTCGTCGCACGAGCGCCGTCAGCCTGTCGTGCTCCCGTCCATCCGGCTCTTCGTGGGGTGGGCCACCCGCAAGAAACGCGGTGGGCGTGGCGTCGTGCCATCCGGCGATTCGCAGCGCCACCGGCCACCACCGCGCCGCGGGCAACACACGCGCGATGCGCGAGCAGCGATCGTCCGGAAACGTGCGCACGCCCTCGTCAGCATGATGCAGTTCCCCCTCCGGAAAGTAGATGAGGATCGCGTCTGACCGCTGCCGCAAAATGCGTTGTGTCTCACGAATGGTCCGCAGTCGGCGTCCTCCGTCATCTCGGGGAAACGTGCGGGCTCCCAA
>JAOTWK010000107.1 GCA_029862935.1 Gemmatimonadota bacterium
CATCGAATGGGATTCGGGCTGTCCCGACCTCCTGATAGGTCTCGTGCCCCTTCCCCGCCAGCAACAGGACATCTCCCGGCTCCAGCATCACGATCGCACGTCGGATTGCCTCGCGTCGGTCCGCGACGCGAACGTGGGATGCGCCTGCCATTCCGGCCTCGATGTCGTCGATGATGCGATCGGGGTCTTCCGTGCGTGGGTTGTCGCTGGTGACGATGACCGCGTCAGCGCCACGCACTGCTGCCTGGCCCATGAGCGGACGCTTGCTGCGATCACGGTCGCCGCCGGCACCGAAGAGCACGACCACCCTCCCGGCCGTCAGCGGTCGCAGCGCAGCGAGGGCGCGCTCGAGGGCGTCGGGCGTGTGCGCGTAGTCGCGAAGCACCGAAGCCTCCGCACTCGCCAGCAGTTCCATGCGACCCGGGATCTGCGGGACGGTCGCCAGGGCTGTCACAATTTCGGCGGGGGACATTCCAAGCCCCCAGGCGGCTGCGGAGGCAGCGAGCGCGTTGTGCACGTTGAACGCTCCGAGGAGCGGCCAACGCGCATCGACCTCTGCTCCTCCAAACGAGATCGTGCCCGCCGCCCCGTTCGGCCCGAGGTCGACGGTGCACGCCTCGACGTCGGGGCGACCGGAGCGCCCGTACCCGATCCGGCGCACACCACTGCGATGCGGCAGCGATTGCCACGCGGAGTCGTCGACGTTCACGACTTCGATGGCATCGGGGCCGAGCAAATCGGAAAGGCGGGCCTTGACGTCGCGGTAGGCGTCGAGAGTGGCGTGGTAGTCGAGATGTTCGTGGGACAGATTGGTGTAGACCGCGGCCCGAAGACGAACCGTCTCGAGCCGCCGCTGGTCAAGCGCGTGCGACGACGCTTCCATAACGACCGTCTGAACCCCGCGATCGCGCAGCGCGGCAAAGACGCCCTGGAGTTCGACGGCGCCGGGAGTGGTGAGGCTCCCGTACCCCTCTAGGGCAGCACCCAAGCCATCAAACGCCCCGAGGGTGCCGATGGACCCGGTACTTCGGTCGCCGTTCAGGAGGTGGCGGAGCACGGCTACCGTCGTGCTCTTGCCGTTGGTGCCCGTGACACCGATGACCCGCATACCATCCGTGGGCCTGCCGAACCACTCTCGCGCCACCACCGCCGTCGCGACGCGGCTGTCACGCACCGTTACCTGCGGGATCGACACATCCACCTCCCGCACCACAAGCGCCACCGCAGCCCCACGGGCCGCCGCGTCGCCGACGAACCGGTGCCCGTCCAGCGCCGTGCCTTCCACTGCGCAGAACAACCCACCCCTCATCATGGCGCGCGAGTCCTCAGTGATACCGGTGACCTTGAGATCCAAGTCCGGCGCCGACACGAGCTGCCCGGACTGGCGCAGCCCCTCCAGCAATACGCGCAGCGACCTCATCGTCCTGATCCGGGTGCCGTGATCGTCACGAGTGTGCCACGCGCAACACGCACGCCCGCGGCGGGTTCCGACCTCAAGACCTCACCCCACCCGAGCGCGCGGACGCGGAGCCCTGCCTGATGGAGCTGATGCGCGGCCTGACGCAACGGGAGTCCCGTCACGTTCGGCACCACGCGCGCGGTTGCAGAGTCGGCCGTGCCGACGACCGGCCACGCCGACACCCACGGCTCCGGATCGCTGTTTGCGGGGGACTCAGGATTTCCCGAGACGCTTGACCGCGTGAGGCGTGTGCGATCGAGCACCCCAGCCCGGGCCGCTAGCAGCTCCTGTAACACGCGCCGCGTGACCGGAGCCGCCGTGAGCGTGGCGTACCCCTCCCTGGGGTCATCCAGCTTCACGACCATCACGAGTTGCGGATCCTCCGCCGGGAACATGGATGCGAAGGTGGCCGTGTACGAACCTGTGACGTATCCGCCGCGTCCCGCGCGGAGAGCCGTCCCTGTCTTGCCAGCTACCTCGTAGCTGGTGAGCGCCGCGGTCGCGCCCGTCCCCCCTTCGTAGACCACGCCGCGCAGCATGCCGCGAAGTTCAGCCGCCACGTCACTCGGCACGACGCGTCGTACCGGCTGGGGGACGTGACGATACACGGTCTTTCCGTTCGGGGATCGCACTTCGCGGACGACGGTGGGCTGCATCAACAACCCATCATTTGCAATGGCGGCATAGGCCTGCGCCAACTGCAACGCTGAGACGGCAATCTCGTATCCCATGGCCACGCTCGCCGCGCTGGTGCCACTCCACTGCCGTGGTCGACGCAGGGTCCCCGCCGTCTCGGCAGGCAGTTCCAGCCCCGTTGGTGAGCCGAGACCGAACCGCCGAAGCATCTGATATTGCTCCTCATGCGAGAGACTCAGGGAGAACTTCACGATGCCGATGTTGCTGGATCGCCGAATCACGTCCCGCAGCGTGAGCCAGCCTTCCGGGTGCTCGTCGGTGATCACGCGGCCATTGAGATGGAACGTGCCACGCTCCGCCCACACCGTATCGCCGGGCCGGGCAACGCGCTCTGTGAGGAGTGCCGCAGCGGCAAACAGCTTCGCCGTCGAGCCAGGCTCGAACGCCCCTGTCCAGGCGCCTGTGCTGGACGAGCCCTGTGAGGCAAGGGCGAGCACCTCGCCAGTGGCCGGATCGAGCGCGACCACGTCCCCACCCTCGGCATCGTGCACCGCAATCGCGTCGGCGAGCGCCTGCTCCACGATCTCCTGCAGGTCGGCGTCGAGCGTCAGGTAGACGTCGTGTCCCGGCACAGGGAACGCGCCAAGGCGCGCAGGCGATTCGTACTCCATACGGTGGCGGTCCTTGAGCACGACCGACGTCCCGGGCAGTCCCGTCAGTACCGAGTCGAGCACTCGCTCGATCCCACTTGCGGGCCGTCCGTCTCCCCCAGGTCGGCCGATGATGGTTCGTGCGAGATCCGGATGTGGCTGGAAGCGATTGAGCTCGCGAGTGAGATACACGCCCCGCATTCCGCGGAGCGGCTGCACCTGCAGCGATGTAAACGGTCCACCGAAATACCCGTATTGTCTCCGCAGCTCGCGGCGCGTCGCTCGGAGCGAGAGACCCAGGTGTTTGGCGATGCGTCGGGCATCGGCTTCAGGGTCCGCCAGCTCCGTGCGGGTCACATCCACTCGGAACGCTTCCTGAGTCAGAGCGAGCGCAGTGCCCTTGCGGTCATGGATCGTTCCACGTCGCGCTGGGTACGTGCGCCGCTCCGTTCGTTGCGCCTCGGCCGTGGCGGCGTGCCTCGCTCCCTGGAGGAGCTGCACCTGCGCAGCGCGGCCGAGGAGCGCCAGCCCCACGAGGGCAAAGGCGATCTGCACGAGCTGCAGCCGCGCAATCGGACGGGTCATCTTCACGGTTACCTCGGGCTCGAGCGCTCGACAATCACAACTTCACTGTCGGCGGGCATGCGAAGGCCCAGCGATTCTGCCCGTCCGGTCAGTACCGCGCGGCTCTGGGCCGTGCGGATGCGGCGCATGAGGGCGGCCTTTTGCGCTTCGACCACGGAGCGCTCATTGCGGCGTTCTTCCAGGACCCGTGCCAGGACGTGCGCTGAGGTCTGTCGCGCCGTCACCCACACCAACACCGCGAGCACGAACAGCAGCCACAGGCCCACCCAGAATCGGCCCCTAGGCGTCGCTGCCACAGAGAAATCCCCGCAGTTTGGCACTGCGGGCGCGAGGGTTCATGGTGACTTCCTCATCTGTCGGCCCGACGGGGCGCGGCGGGTCCACCCGTCCCAACGGGTGCCCCCGACACGTACAGATCGGCAACGCAGGCGGACATACACAGCTCCGTGCCCATTCCTTGAAGGCGTGCTTGACGATGCGATCCTCGCCTGAATGATAGCTGATGACCAGCAACCGACCGCCGGACACGAGGCTGTCCCGCACGGCCGGGAGCGCCGTCTGCAGCTGCCCGAGCTCGTCGTTCACCGCCATCCGCACGGCCTGGAACAGGCGTGCGAAGTCAGATGGTCCGCTGCGGGGCCCGAGAGCGGATCGAATGGCATTGACGAGGTCGTCACTCGTGGACAGCGGCTGCCGTTCCCGCCGGCGGACGATCGCGGCGGCGAGTTTGGGGGCCTTCCGCTCATCGGCAGCGTCGCGGAACAGCGTGACCAACTCGGGGCGCGACAACCGGTTGAGGAGTTCTGCCGCCGTGACACCATCCCGATCCATGCGCATGTCCAGGGCGACGTGGGGACGGAACGAGAAGCCGCGCGCGTCGTCATCGAGGTGGCGGGACGACACCCCGAGATCAAACAGTACGAGGTCGGGCTCGAACTCCCGAATCTCGGCCAGGGTGACATCGTCGCCGAATCGGCCGCAGTGCCAACGCATACCGTCTGTCCCGTAGCGTTCTCGGGCGCGGCCAATGGCATCGGGATCACGATCGATCGCCAGGACCTCTGCACCGAGCGCTCGCAGGCGGGCCGTGTGGCCCCCATCCCCGGCCGTGGCGTCGACCGCGCGTTGGCTCCCCGCCGCCAGCCGCACGACTTCATCGGCCAGGACGGGCACATGCATCGTGGTCACAACGGTAACTCCCAAACGACGCCGGCCCCGCGCAGTGGGCGCGGGGCCGGGCGGATGACGGGTCTTCATGAGTCAAGCGGGGCTGACGGGACTCGAACCCGCGGCCTCCGGTGTGACAGACCGGCACTCTAACCAGCTGAGCTACAGCCCCAATTCCCAGAGGTGCGACGCAATGTAGACCCGCTTAGACGCCAATACAAGCGGTGCTACCGACAGCTATAGGCCCGCCGGAGCTGCGGAATCCGCGCCTCGAAATTCTGGAACTGCTGCATGAACTGCTCAGACTGCTGCGGCGCGAGTGACGCGCCAAGGGTCAGCGCTTCTTTCCCCCGCGCGATCATCCTCGCTTCTTCGTCAACCAGCGCGCAGGACTCGGTCGCGGTGACCTGCGGATCGAACTCGAAGATCCGGAACATGAGCCCAAGGCCGAGGAAGAAGTTGGTCTGCTGCGTCAGCCGCTGGAGCACGTCGTGCTCGATCGCCTTCTCGAGCCAGGTGACGGCCACCGGCAGCTCCTTCCGGGTCTGCACCATCGCCGAGCCCTTTTGGTAGTACAGGACCGCGGCGTTCATCACGACCGACGGCTCGCGGCTTGCAGTGGTGGCCCGCTCGAGGAACGCCCCGCCCTTGTGGAGGCGTGCGGTGTCGAGGGGCGTGGCCGTATCGATCGGCAGGTCGTCGAGCAGGATGTGCGCCGCCGCCAGCGCGCTGCGGTAATCGGTCGGATCGAGCTCGAGCAGGTGATCATAGACTACGACCACGGAATCCAGCATTCCCGCCGCCGCCAGCGCGCTCGCATGCGCGCGCCAGAGCGGCACGTTGTCGGGTGCATGGGATATTGCTTCACCCGACCAGCGGAGCATCGCCGCTGTGTCCGACAGGGCCTGCGACGCTCCCACGATCTGCTGGTAGAATACGGTATCGCCGACGAGCGACGTGTCGACCCGATACTGCGTCTCCAACGCGGCGAGCGCGCAGCCCCAGATGCCACCCTCGACACATGCCCGCGCCTTGAACTGCAGCATGCCGAGGTCCGACGGACTTGTGGCAAGCCATTCGTCGGCCAAGGTCCGTGCCTGTTCGAACTGGCGGAGCGTGATCGCTCCCGCAATGACACCCATCCGGAGCTCACGGTTGGCTCCATCGACGCGACTCTGCTGTGCGAACGCGGTCAGCGCGCCCACCGAGTCGCCGACCTGCTGATACAGACGCCCTAACCGCTCCCACCCCTTGAGCATGAGGGAGTCTCCCGCCACGGCTCGCTTCAGGTAGGCAATCTGACTGTCTGGCGGTTCCTGCAGGGCTTCCGACACGATTTCGGCGCACATGGCGGCGGCGGGATGGTTCGGGTAGAGCAGGAACGCCCGATCGGCCTTTTGTTTCGCGTCGCGGAAATCCCCCGCTGCTGTCCGGTCGGAGCACTCGCGCGCGAACTGTGCCGCTTTGACTTGATTCTCCAACGTGTCCACGATGGCCGACGCAAACCCTCGCGGGTCCTGCCCAGCCACACCCTGAACTGTGGTCCACCCGGCCAACCCGGACCGGCCAATATCGACGATGTGGAATGTGCCCATCGGCGCGGTCCCATCATGCCACACGCGCCCCTCGACGTAGACATCGGACTGCAGCGCCCGGGCCAACCGTTCTGCGTCCGCCGCGCCAAGGATGGCGTCACAGCTGTACGCGGACTCAGTCAGCACCTGACAGACGACGTCGCTCTGCAGCACGCGCATCTTGTGCCGCATCTTGTTCCGCATCCGCTTGCGGACCTCGTCCGCCAGACCAACGACGTACGCGGAGTCGGTTCCGTCACCTGGCGCTGGGATCAAGAAGAGCACGCGCTCGTTCGAGCGCTGCACAGCCAACTGAGCGCTCGCACTCGAAACCGCGCTCCCGAGCACCAAGACGGTTCCCAGTGCGGCGATGAAGTATCGCGATGTCAGTCGTGTCCAAGGCACTGTATGTCCTCCGCGTTCCCGCGTCTGCAGTTGACCACCAGATGGGCGAAGAGGGATTCGAACCCCCGACTTCCTGCTTGTAAGGCAGGCGCTCTGAACCCCTGAGCTATTCGCCCGCGACACCCGGCTCACAGTGCGAGGCCAAGGGGGAAGAGGACGCAGTAACCCAGGACCAGGAGCACCGGAGCCACCGTTGTCGACCCTCCTGCCAGCAAAAAGTATCCCACCGTCAACGAAATGACAGCGGCGCCCAGCAGCACGAAGTTGCGCGTCCGAAACCGCAATCGCGCTGGCGACCCAACCCTCATGTTCATAGACCCCCAGCGTAACGTGAGGTTCCGAGAGCGTCAAGTTGTTGAATTCCAATAATCTTCGGGGACGACCCATCCTTCGTCCAGTGCTTGGCGGCGGCCTTCGTCACGCCGACGGCGGCGGGCCCACAGCGCCGCTAACAGGAGAGCGACGAACGCCCAGAACACCGACAACGAGGTGACGAGCAGCAGCCATCCGTAGCGGCGGCGCAGATCTCGTCGCCACGCCTCCTCGAACTGCCCGAGCGTAATCTGATAGGTCCCGCGAAGCGCGAGATCGAAATCAGACGTGCCGCGAAGCGCGTCCATCAGCGGTTCGAGACCTCGGTCGCCACCGAGGCGTTCGAGCATCAGGACGGCCGTGGTTGCCAGCGCATACGATGCCTCGGCGTCTGCGGCCGACCCTTCGCGGATGTGTCGATCGAGGTCGCCAAGCGACGGCACCACGCCGCGGAGCAACGCCCAATTGACGCGGAGGGCTTCGACGCGATCCCACTCGCCGGCGGCTCGCGCCGCGTACCCCTCATCGAACCACCGTGGCACCCGTCGGACAACACTATGCAGGGCGAGGTGCGCCAACTCATGCCGCAAGACTCGTCGATGGTCGCGCGTCAGGGTGAGGATGATCGTGTTCGACGCCGGAAACGTGACAGCTGCACCCCACTCCGGGATGCGACCCGCGGTCAGGGAGTCAAACTGGCGGGCACCCGATGCAATGATCAGCCGAATCGGGTAATGCGGAGGACTCGAAATCCCGGGCCACACCGTCGACCGGTCGGCTAACTCGGCAAGTGCCGTCGCCGCGGCTTCCGACCCAGCCCAATGCAGCGCGGTGACTCGTCCGACATGCACGGCGCTGGGTGGCCCAGCCTGCAGGAGGAGGAGGAGGAAGCCGGCTAGCGTGGGGGCTCCCCACCCTGAGCCACCGAATCGAGCACTTCCCGACACCGCTTGCCCCAGGGATTGAACTTGTTGGTCTCATATCCCGTGGTCCACGTCTGGCGGGCGCCGTCGCGATCACCGACCAGCCATTGCGTGCGGCCGAGCTCATAGTAGGCCTCGATCAGGTTCGGTCCCAGCTGCAACGTCTTCTCGAAAAACGTCTGCGCGTCCTCGTACATCTCCCGCTCGAGGTACACGAGACCTACGTAGTAGTGGGCGTACAGGGTCGCCTTCTTGTCATTGTCGAGACGGATGGCCTTGGAGAGGTGTTCGATGGCGTCACTGAACAGACGCTTCTTGAGGCAGATGTACCCAACGTTGATGCGAGCCAGCGAATTCGCCGGTTCCTTGGTCAGCACCTCATGAAACGTGGCCAGGGCCGCATCGTACTCCTCATGAAGCATCTGTGCCCACCCGAGCAGCGACTCGGCCTGCACGTTTCCCGGAGAGAGGGCGAGCGCTTTGGTGAGCGCCTGAATGGCTCCGGGGTAATCACTCAGCGAGATGAGGCTCCATCCCTTCTCGATGTAGGTCGATGCCCCAATATGATCTGCGTGGAGTACCGGTGCATCCGACGCGAATTGCGGTGCCTGACCTGTGTCTTCATGCTGGTGCGACAACTCCTTGTAGCGTGCGACCAGCGAACGAATGTCGTCCTTGAGTCCAGTCAACTCGCTGATGTCCTGGTCGACCGCTTTGAACAGCGCGATGATGTCTTGCTTGATGCCGCGCCGCGTCTCATCGTCTTCCACCGCTTCGAGCCGTCGCGCAAGGTCCTCGTACGTGGCTCGGAGCGCGGAGGGCGTCGCGTGACTCATGGCTGGGCTGCCTCACGTAGCGCTCGGAAAGCGGACCTCACCCCAACGCGCTCACGGTCTCAAGGTTGGTCCGGGCAAGCTCATGGTTGGGGTTGAGCTCGAGCGCCCGATTCCAGTACTCGCGCGCAAGTCCGCGATCTTGCCGCTTGTAGGCGATGTTGCCGAGCTTGAAATACACGTCGTCACCCAACGACGGCTGCTGCCGTACCGCCCGCTGATAGGCCTCCCACGCGTCGTCGTACCGAGCAGACCGATACAGCAGGTCGCCCAGATTCTTCGACAACTGGGGGACGGCGAGGTCGTCGGTGAGAGCATCGCGCAGCACGTCGGCAGCCGGTTCCATTTCCCCGCGCGCTTCGAGAACCGCCGCCAAGTTGTTTGCCAGTACGACATGACCGGGGTGCGCCTTGAGACCCTCGCGTAACAGGCGCTCGGCGTCGCTCAAGTGATTCAACGCGGCGGCCCCCAACGACCGGGCCCAATACCACAGCGGGCTCAATGTGGCGCGACCCGCCACATGGCGTGCCTCGTCCAGCCGACCGATGGCCGCGTCGAAGTCGCCACGGTGCAGCGCGCCGATGCCCCACCCGGTGAGAATCTTTACATCGCGCGGGGCCAGAGCCGCGGCCTCGGCGTACGCGCCGTCCGCCTCCTCGAAGCGCCCCGACTTCTCGTAGGCGAGCGCCAGATTAGCGAGTACGTTGGGCCGGGCACCGGCGTGATCGACCGCTTGGCTGAAATACGCCGCGGCGGCTTCCCAGTGTGCCTGCTTGAGCGCAATCAGACCAAGATGGAAGTACGCAGTGCCATCCGTCGGCCGGAGCTCGACCACCCGCCGAAACTCTCTTGTGGCTTCGTCGAGCATCTCCGTCTTGTAGAAGGCGACGCCGAGATTACGGTGCTCGTCGGCTCGCGCCTCCCCAACCGCCGACGCGCGGCGCGCTTGGCTCTTCCCGATCCGATGTGCAAACCCCGCCGTCACCAAACCGTAGATCGCCTTTCCCACCTC
>JAOTWK010000108.1 GCA_029862935.1 Gemmatimonadota bacterium
GTGGTCAGCTGTCAGCTGTCAGCTGATCGTATCCCGTATCCCGTTATCCCGCTCACTATTCTATTGTAGCGCGAACACGAACGCCGTCGGTGACCCGGCGTACTCGTCCACCCAGAACCCGGACGGCAGCCCAGACATGACGGCGATGTACTGCGTGCCGTCGATCTCGTACGTGACGATGCCACCACCCATCGGACCCCCGGTGTGGAAGCGATAGAGCACGTCGCCCGTCTCGGCATCGAGTGCAAGAAAGTCGCCGTTCAGCTCGCCCGAGAGGACGAGGCCGCCGGCGGTCGTCGTGACATTCGCCACCATCGGGCGATCGGAGCGATAGCGCCACCGAACCGCTCCGTCGGACGCATCCACCGCCGTGATCCATCCCCCCCAGCTGTCGCCGAACTCCCACTCACCGCCCAGGTAGTTCTCCCCCTCGACGTAGCGCACGGTATCGGCGAGGATGTACGTGCCGCACCAGTCAACGGCTGGCGTGTACAGCATGTTCGTACCCGGATTGTACGCCGGTCCGCTCCACTCGACCCCGCCGAGGATTCCAGGGCAGGCATAGGTCCCGTCGGTCGTGACCGGGGCCTCTGTGTTCTCGAGCGTCGTCACGGGTGTCTCGAACAACCGCTCGTGACTGTCTCGGTCGAGCACGCGCAGCACACCGTCCTTCCCGACGGTGGCGATCAGATCTCGCTCCTCACCGTTCACTTCTGTTCGGTACAGAGGGCTGACCTGTGTGAGGTCCCAGTCGTGATCGTCGGCCGGGACGAGCTGGTCGTACCACACGAGCCGTCCAGTGCGTACGTCCAACGCGATCATCGCGTTGGTGTAGAGGTTCACCCCACCACGAAGCGCAGCTGGGAAGTCGGGCGCGGGGTTTGTCGCTGGAACGTGCAGCAGACCGCGGTCGGTGTCGAGCGAGAGCGGTGTCCAGACTGCTCCGCCGCCCACGGGGATCCCAGGCGGGTTGTCCCACGTTTCGGATCCGGGCTCTCCCGGCTCAGGGACGATGTTGAACCGCCAGACCGGCTGCCCATCCTGCAGGCGAAACGCACCAATCCATCCGCGCACGGCGTTCTCACTGCCGGCCGGTCCCACAAGGATGAGGTCCTGATAGATCATCGGCGCCATCGTGTACGTTTCGCCAAGGTCGGCGTTCGCGGTGTGCCGCGCCCATAGCAGTTCGCCGGTCAGACGGTCCAGTGCGACCAGGTATCCGTCCGACGTCGCGCGCACCACGCGTCCGTCCTTGACCGCAACCCCACGGTTGTTGCCCCATACATCACGGTCTTGGACATCCCATTCGTGCTTCCAGACGGGTTTGCAGGTCGTGGCATCGATCGCCACCGTGACGTGAAGCGTCGTCAGGTACATGACGCCGTCGTAGACGACGGGGCTGGTCTGGAAGTTCCGTAGCTCACCCAGCTGGTGCGCGCAGACAGGCCGGAGCGCGGCAACGTTGGTGCGGTCGATCTGGTCGAGCGACGAATAGCGGGTCCCCGCGTAGTTCTGTGTCTGATAGAGCCAGTTGCGTGTGTCCCCAGCGGCTGCGTTGAGCTCGGCTTGGGTCGGCCCCTCCCCCGTGGGGTCGAGGCCACGGTCCCCCTCGATGAAGTCCGGAGGGAGAGCCGACTCGTTGCCTTCGCCCACCCCCGCGTGTTCGAGCGGAGTGTCGAGCAGCGCTGCATCACTGCCGAGCTCGCTCGTACCCGCTGAGAACCCGTTTTGTCGAAGGATGTAGGCCAACACGTCAGCATGCTGCCGGTCTGTGAGGGCGCGCGACCGTCCCGGCGGCATCGTCGTGCGTAGGATGTAGAACAGATCATCTGCCGTCCTGTCTGGACGGGCCCACGCCTTGAGGAAGTTGTCCCCGACGAGTGGCGGACCGGACCTTCCCTGCAGGCCGGAGCCGTGACAAGTCACGCACTCCGCGCGGAACACGCTGAGCCCCCGCTCAGCCTGCTCGGGGGTGTACAACTCCTGCGCCTCACCGGACGCCGCGGTGAGCACCGCAGCGAGTAGGATCACTGCCGCCCATAGGGCAGCCACAGGCCAGCGTCTCCGCGTGTGCATGTGCAGTCTCTCCGGTTCGACAGGGAATACGGGGTTCGCATGCTTACCGCGCTTAGCGTGTACCGCAGCGCAAGAGCGGAGTTCTAGGAAATGCAGTCGACCGTCCAAACCTCAAATGAGGGCCGCGCCGTCCTGCGGTCTTCCGCTCGCCCATCTCGGAGCCGCTGGTCGCAGTGCGCGAGATTCTTCAGCAAAGCCGGACGGTGTCATGTTGCGGAATAGCCGACAAAAGGTATAGGTTTTCCACGCTCTCGGCTAGGGAAACACCAACCCGTGTATCAGTGAACCTCATCAAGTAAATGATCATGATCTATCGCATCGTTGCCTCCACCGCGGTCGCCCTCGCCGCGACCTCACTCACGGGACTCACCGCCTGTGCGCAGGACGTGCCCGTCGCGCAGCAGCTTACCCAAGCCGTGACTCCCCTTCCCGAGCCGCTCCAAGCCGGTGCTGCGGTAATGGGCTATCGCGGCGGCAAGCTCGTGTCGCTGCGCGAGGGCACGAATGCCATGATCTGCCTCGCCGATGACCCAACCCGTGCTGGGTTCCACGCCGCATGCTATCACCAAGACCTCGAGCCATTCATGGCGCGCGGTCGCGCGCTGCGCGAAGTTGGACATGAGCGCCCGGCCGTCGACTCGGCAAGAGCCGCCGAGATCGAGGCCGGCACCCTCGCCATGCCGGACGGACCGCGAGCGCTGTATTCGCTCTCGTCCGATGATGAGTTCAACCTCACGACCGGAAGTGCGCCAAACACCTCTGGCTTGCACGTGATCTACATGCCGTACGCCACCGAGGCTTTGACCGGCATCTCCACCGCTCCGGCACGCGACCGGCCATGGCTCATGTTCCCGGGCAAACCGTGGGCACACGTCATGATCAATAGATAGGCGGAGCGCCCTCTCGTCAGACTGGCGTACGTTGAATGGGCGCTCCGAACATCGGAGCGCCCTTCCTCGTTTCACGTTGCCCCCGCTTACTCCCGCTTGCAACTTGAGAGCACGTACTTCGCCTCACGGTGCCACCATGTCTCGTCGCTACCTGACCGCTCTCGCTATCGCTCTGCCGTTCGCAGCAATAGCCACGACGCTCCCGACAACTCCACTCGCACAGCGTGCCGGAGCCGGGATCCGCTTTGCCGTCTCGTTTCCGGCTGCGCGGTCGGCAGTGCCGCTCGACGGCCGCATGCTCCTCATGATCTCGTCTGATAGGAGTACTGAACCGCGGTTTCAGATTTCGGACGGCGCAAACACGCAACTCATCTTTGGCATCGACGTGGAAGGATTGGCTCCCGGCGCCGCGGCCATCGTCGACGCGAGCGTATTCGGTTATCCGCTACGAAGCTTGGGGGACATCCCCCCCGGCACCTATACGGTCCAGGCGCTGCTCAATCGCTACGAGACGTTCTACCGTGCCGACGGGCACGTGGTGAAGCTCCCGCCCGACAAGGGTGAGGGACAGCAGTGGAACCGGAAGCCCGGAAATCTCTTCAGCACACCCCAAGAGGTCATGATCGACCCGGCGGCCGACAGGACGATCAGCATAGTCTTGGACCAAGAGATCCCGCCGATCCCCAACCCGCCTGAGACCAAGTACATCAAGCACGAGCGGATTCAGAGCACCAGACTCTCGGAGTTCTGGGGAACCCCCATGTATCTTGGCGCGCACGTGCTCTTGCCCGAAGGGTTCGACGAGCATCCGAACGCTCGGTATCCGCTCGTCATTATGCACGGGCACTTCCCCTACACGTTCGGCGGGTTCCGCGAGGAGCCACCCGATCCCGACTTGGAGCCCACGTACAGTGCGCGCTTCAACTGGGAGGGGTACAACCGCACGCAGCAGGAGTACGCGCATCGGTTCTACCAGGATTGGACCGGGCCCGCTTTCCCGCGGGTGATTCTGGTCACGATTCAGCACCCGACGCCGTACTACGATGACTCGTACGCCGTCAACTCTCAGAACAACGGTCCGTACGGCGACGCCATCATGTACGAGCTCATTCCGTACCTCGAGGAGAAATACCGTGGAATTAGCGAGGGATGGGCGCGTTTCACGTACGGTGGCTCGACAGGCGGCTGGGAAGCCATGGCCGTGCAGGTGTTCTATCCTGACGAGTTCAACGGCGCCTGGGTCGCCTGCCCCGATCCGATAGATTTTCGCGCGTACACCACCGTCAACATCTACGAGGACAAGAACGCCTACTACGTAGACGGCAAATGGAAACGGACCCCGCGGGCTGGCCGCCGTGACTGGCTAGGCCACCTGGGGGCCACCCTTGAGGAGATGAACCACCGAGAGCTGGTCCTAGGCTCCAACAGTCGCTCCGGGGATCAGTGGGACATCTGGCAGGCAGTGTACTCACCCGTTGGTCAGGACGGCTATCCGAAACCGATTTGGGACAAGCTCACAGGCACAATCGATCACGAAGTCGCTGCTCACTGGAGAGCGAACTACGATCTGTCGTACATCCTCAAACGCGACTGGAAGACCCTGGGACCCAAGCTTCAGGGCAAGTTGTTCATTTACGTGGGCGACATGGACAACTACTACCTCAACAACGCCGTGTACCTGACAGAGGAATTCCTCGAGAGCACCACGGACCCGTACTATGCAGGCGAAGTCGACTACGGTGATCGCGCCGAGCACTGTTGGAACGGTGACCACACCCAGCCCAACGCCATTTCGCGGCTCAGGTACCACCAGATGTTCATCCCACGGATCATGGACCAGATCCGCAAGAACGCCCCGGCGGATGCAGACACGGTGAGCTGGAGGTATTGAGAGCCGTAAGCCGTCAGCTATCAGCCGTCAGCAAATGAGCGCGACTATGGAGATCTATGCCCGAATCCCTTCGCCCCTACCTCGATTTTGCCACCGAGACTGCCATCCAAGCCGGCAACCTGACGCTGGAGTACTTCCAGCGAGACATCACCGCCGAGTACAAGGCGGATAACTCACCGGTGACCGAGGCTGACCGCGGTGGGGAACGATTGATTCGCGCTGCGATCGAGCAGAAGTACCCGAGTCACGCCATCGTAGGTGAGGAGTACGGTGAGGAAACTTCGGAGGGCGCCACGCATCGATGGTTCATTGATCCCATCGACGGCACTCGTGCGTTCATCCGCGGCGTACCGCTCTACGCTGTGCTGTTGGGGCTCGAGATCGAGGGCACCTGCCAGGTCGGCGTCGCCTACTTCCCGGCGCTCGACGAGATGCTCGCCGCGGCAACCGGCGAGGGGTGTCACTGGAACGGGAAGCCTGCCCGGGTCTCTGAGACACCCTCGCTCAAGCAGGGGATTGTGACCCACGGCAACGTGGCAGCGTTCAAACCCTCCGATCGTCACGACGCGTTTGTTCGGCTCCAGCGCGCGGCCGGGTTCTGTGCTGGGTGGGCTGACGCGTATGCGTATCTCCTGGTTGCGACTGGTCGCGCCGAGGTCGGGCTCGATCCCGTTATGAGCCCGTGGGACTGCGCCCCGTTTCCACCGATTCTCCGCGAAGCCGGTGGCTACTTCGGCGACTGGCAGGGGAACGAGACGATCTACGGGAAGGAGGCGCTGGCGACGACACAGGCGCTGCTGCCGGAGGTGCTGGGACTGATTTCAGACGATTGAGACGACAAGCAGCTATCAGCTGTCAGCCGTCAGCCATCGGCCATCGGCCATCAGCTGCCGCGCTTCGGGCGGTTAGGCGAACTGCGGATGCAAGTTCATGCCGCCCTGCCGCTTCCGCCTCCGCAGTGCTGCCCCCTCTGCCCCTTCTGCCCCTCGCCCATTTCCCTCTTTCATCCCCCCTTCATCTCCACTTCATGACCGAGGAGCGAGTAAGGACATAACGGCCGTGCGGCATCGCCCGCGGGGCCCTGCCTGGTGCGCCTAAACACGCTCGTCCCCTCCAGTGTCCAGCGTGCCACCGCACTGTCCGCAATTCGGAGGCCTCCTATGCCCCAAGACCACAAGGACCGCGACGAGAGCGCCCCCGATGGGCGCGGGAAGGTATCTCGTCGCGGGTTCCTCACCTCTGTGGGTACCGGCGCGCTCGGCGCAGCCGCGGCGACCCAGGTCCAGGCTCAGGCACCGCCTAGCGCGGTGGTGGTGGACGCCAATGAGCTCACCAAGGTGACCCTCCACATCAACGGCCGACGTCATCAAGTGCTCGTCGAGCCTCGCTGGTCGATCGCCTACGTGTTGCGAGAGCGTCTGGGGCTCACCGGCACGAAGCTCGGGTGTGAGCGCGGAGAGTGCGGTGCCTGCACCGTCCTCGTGAACGACATCCCTCGATATGCGTGCATGACGCTGGCTATCGAGCTGGACGGCACGAGCGTCACGACCCTCGAGGGGCTGATGCAAGGGGAGGAGCTGGGCCCGACCCAGCAGGCCTTCCTCGAAGAAGACGCATTCCAGTGCGGCTATTGCACGCCCGGACAGGTCATGGCCGTGGAGGGGCTCCTGCGGGTCAATCCCGACCCCTCCCTCGAGGACATCCGGCGGAACATGGCCGGTAACCTGTGCCGTTGCGGCGCGTACGTGCACATCTTCCGCGCGGCGAGACGTGCGGCGGAGCTTAAGCGGACCCAAGGAGGTGCGTCATGACACCGCACTCCGAGGACCGCTACTACGTCCTGGACCACGAAGCTCCAGAAACCCCGCCACCGACCTCGGATCCCGCTCCATGGGGCGAGACGCGCGTCGTCGGCAAACCCCTCCCACGCATCGACGCGTATGAGCGCTTGAGCGGGTCCGCCGTCTACCCAGCTGATATCACTCTGCCCCGCATGGTGTACGGGGCGATTCTGCGGTCACCCCACCCCCACGCCAATGTGACCGCCGTCGACGTGAGCAAGGCTCGAACGATGCCGGGCGTCCACGCGGTGATCAGCGGTAGCGATATCCCCGCGAGCCTCTCGGCGCACGCTCGGACCATGCGCAATCAGATCTTCCTCCCGCGGTGCCGTTACGAGGGGGAGCCTGTCGCAGCCGTTGCAGCCGAGACCCCTTATCAAGCAGCGGACGCCCTCCGTACGATCAACGTCACCTACGAGGTCCTGCCTTTTGTGGCCGACGAACGCCGTGCGATGGAGCCTGATGCGGCGAAGGTGCACGACCAAGGCAATCAGGTGATGCCAACTGTGACCTACCGCCGTGGCAACGTGGATCGCGGCTTTGCCGAGGCGGATGTCGTGCTAGAGCAGGAGTATCGGTCCGAATGCGAGATCCACACGCCCATGGAACTGCATGGGTGTGTAGCACGGTGGGACGGCGACAGCCTGACCGTCTGGGAATCCACGCAAGGTGTGTACAACGTGCAGACGCAGGTGGCCGCTGCCCTTGGGCTCCCACTCTCCAAGGTACGGGTAGTCGGTGAGTACATGGGCGGGGGGTTCGGTGCCAAGCTTGGCGCCGGGAAGTACAGCGTGATTGCGTCGCTGCTGGCAAAGGAGACGGCGCGGCCGGTCAAATTGACGCTGACGCGAGAGGAGACCTACCTCGCGGTCGGCAACCGGCCACCGTCCAACATGCGTCTCAAAGCCGGCGTCAAACGGGATGGCACGCTCACGGCGCTCCAATTCGTCGCGTCCGGGTCGGGGGGCGCTTATCGCGCAGGGGGTGTGTCGGCTCTCGACTTTCTGATAAAGGATCTCTACCTCTGTCCTAACGTCCACACCGAGCTCACGGACATCTACATCAACGCGGGTCCGGCACGGCCATTCCGTGCGCCGGGGCACCCGCAGTGCTCATGGGCACTGGAACAGCTCATAGATGCACTGGCCCGCGAGATCGGGATGGATCCCATTGCCCTGCGCCTCAAGAATGTGCCGACGTTCAGCCAAGCGCGTGACGGGAATCCTCCGTACACGACGACCGGGCTCGCCCAGTGTCTCAGAGAGGGAGCTGCAGCATTCCGCTGGCAAGAAACCCGAGACGCTATTGCGCGGGAGCGAGACGGCGGTCACGTACACCGCGGGGTCGGGATGGCCGCGGCGCTCTGGGCTGCCGGAGGTGGCGGACCCCCGTGCACCGTGGTGATCAAGTTGTTCTCGGATGGCTCAGTCAATCTCAACATGGGGGCCAGCGACATCGGGACAGGCACCAAGACCGTTATGGCTATGATCGTGGCCGAGGAGCTGGGAGTCGACCCGTACGACGTTCAGATTGCCCACGCCGACACGGGAACCACGCAGTATGCCTCGGCGAGCGGCGGCAGCAAGACGATCCCAACGGAGGCACCAACCGTCCGAGCAGCGGCGCTTGACGTCAAGCGACAGCTGCTCGAACTGGCGGCGGAAGAGCTCGAGGTCGAGCTTAGCACGCTCCAGCTCGAGAATGGGACGATTGTCTCGTCAGCCGATCCATCGAAGACCACCCCGATAAACAGGCTCAGGAGCTTCGCGCGCCGGCGCTCCATCACGGGCATTGGCTACCGCGGTCCAAACCCGGCGGACAAAGCGGTCACCCCCTTCGCCGCGCAGTTCTGCGAAGTGGAGGTGAACGCTCGGACGGGTGAGGTCAAGATCATCCGTTTCGTCGGCGCCCATGACTCCGGTCGTGTGATGAACCGGCTCACCTATCAGAACCAGGTCTTCGGCGGGATTACCATGGGCATCGGATTCGCTATGACTGAGGAACGGGTGCTCGACGTCGATCAGACGGGCAAGCTCGCCAACAAGAACTGGCACGACTACAAACTGCCGACCGCGCTGGACGTGCCGGCCGATATGACGTGTGTGCCAATCGACATCCCCGATCCGGAAGCCAACATTGCCGGAGCCAAGGGGATCGGTGAGCCAGCCACGATCCCAACGGGCGCGGCGATCGCCAACGCGATTTACGACGCGATCGGCGTGCGACTCACGGCAACACCGATGACGCCTGCGCACATCGTGCAGGCGCTGGCGAACGCCGAGAGGGGGGGCTGAGCCATGCTACCGACGTTCGCGTATGTCCGACCCCAGACTCTCGAGCAGGCGTTGGAGCAGTTGCGTACCGATGGTGCACGGGTGTCTGCCGGCAGTTCAGATCTTCTTGGGTGTTTGCGCGACGAGGTGTTCGATTGCGCAAAGATCGTGAGCATCGCCGGTCTCGACGGGCTCCGTGGCATCCAAGAGGTCCGCGATGGCACGCTTCGCATCGGAGCGCTCACCCCCGTGGCAGATGTCGCGAGCAACCCGACCGTCGCTGAACGGTATCGGGTTCTGTCGCAGGCAGCGGGTGAGGTCGCGAGCCCCCAGCTCCGCAATCAGGGGACGATCGGCGGCAACATCTGTCAACGCCCCCGGTGCTGGTACTTCCGGGGCGAGTTTCATTGTCTCCGGAAGGGTGGCACCACGTGTTACGCCATCGCCGGTGAGAACCAGTACCACGCGATTCTTGGCGGCTCCGGCTGCTTCATCGTCCATCCGTCGGACACTGCGCCGGCACTCATGGCGCTCGGTGCCTCCGTGCGGATTGCCAGCGCAAAGGGTGAGCGAGTGG
>JAOTWK010000109.1 GCA_029862935.1 Gemmatimonadota bacterium
GTCTCTTGCGCCATATCGATGTTATCGATGCGCTGTTCATCCGATACCGTGCCCAGCGTCGTGCTCACGAGGGCCTGCGTTTGACCTCGGGTGAATAGCGCGGAGCCGTGCGCTCGGGGCAGCAGACCAACATCACAGTTGATGGAACGCACGGTGTCGAGATCTCGGCCGTCGACCCGCTCACCGCGCTCGAGCACTTGCTGGCGCATCGTCTGCGCCTCTACCTCGTCCGCCGCACGGCGAAGCTCGTCAGCGTGATCGGGAAACTCGTCTGACAAACCTTCGAGCGTATCCGCCCGCACCACCGCCAACGCCTGGATGCGCTCAGTCTTCTCGTGGAAATTCAGCGCTTCGGCCACACGTTCACCGGCGACGTCCCGCACCCGCTCATGGAGTCCGTCCGGCACCGCCGGCATCTCCCATTCCAGCTTGGGGCTGCCCACCGTCGCAACGATCTCCGCCTGCATGCCCACCAGCGTGGAGATACCCGCCTGTGCAGCCTTGAGCGCATCCGCGATCTCTTCCTCGGACAACTCCAACGCGCCGCCCTCGACCATGTTGATCGAATCGGCCATCCCGGCAACGACGATGTCCAAGTCGCTCGACTCGAGCTGCTCGAAGGTCGGGTTCAGCACCCACGCTCCGTCAACCCGCCCGACCCGCACACCGGCAACCGGTCCGCCCCACGGTACTTTGGAGAGCGCCAGCGCTGCCGACGCAGCCGTGACGCCCAAAACATCCGCGTCGTTCTCCTGGTCGGCCGACAGGACGTAGACGAAAACCTGCACTTCGTTCTGAAAGCCCTTAGGGAAGAGCGGACGGATCGATCGGTCGATGAGACGCGCCGCGAGGATCTCCTCCTCGCCCGGCCGTCCTTCGCGCTTGAAAAAGCCGCCCGGGATCTTCCCGGCCGCGTAGCTCTTCTCGCGATATTCGACAGTGAGAGGAAAGAACGGGAGTGAGGATCGTCGGTCACTGACGGTGACGGCAGCCAAGACCATTGTCTCGCCGAACTGCACCATCGCGCTACCTGCTGCCTGCTTCGCCAGCCGACCGGTCTCGAGCCGGAATTGCCGACCAGCGAAATCCTTTTCTACGTGCTGCACCGTGCCTGTCCTTGCTGGAGCACCGGAGTCGTGCCGGGCGCCCGAGGTGCTCTGAACGGACGCCTGGTTGCTTCATGACGTGGGGTTAATGACGGAGCCCGAGCTCCTCGATGAGCTTGCGGTAGTCTTCAACGTCGGTTCGTTTGAGGTAATCGAGCAGTCGTCGCCGTCTGCTCACCATCATCAGCAAGCCACGCCGACTATGGTTGTCCTTGTCATGGCTGCGGAAGTGCCCGGTGAGTGAATTGATGCGCTCGGTGAGCAGCGCGATCTGAACCCGTGTCGACCCGGAGTCCTTGGGATGCGTACGGTACTTCTCGGTCACCACTTGCTTGTCGAGACTCATGGAACGTGTATCCTCACTCAGCGCAGGCCGCGACGGCCGCGATCAAAGACCCGTAATTTATGACAGCCACGTAGTTTATCCGGCATGGACATTCGTGTAAACCCCAGGTGACCGCCCCTGACGCACCCGATCTCGTCGGCCGCACCCTTGGGCCACATCATCTCACGCGGCTGCTCGGTCACGGAGGGTTCGCGTGGGTCTATCAAGCCCACCGCGCCGACTCCCCCGACCAGGTTGCGCTCAAGGTCCTCAGACCCCGCTACGGCACCGACCCAGAATTTGAGCACCGCTTCCGCACGGAAGCCCATGTGGCAGCACAGCTTAGGCACCCCAATATCGTGCAGATTCTCGATGTCGGGAAGGCCGCTGGATTCACCTGGTTCAGCATGCCCCTCGCCGTGGAATCCCTCGATGCCATGATCGCTCATCACGGCCGTCTCGCCGAGGACACCACGGTGCAGGTCGCCCGGGAAGTGGCCGCCGGGCTGGCCTTCGCGCATCAGGCGGGCTTCGTGCACCGCGACATCAAACCAGCCAACGTGTTGCTGCATGAGGGCCGGGCGGTGATTGGCGATTTCGGGATCGCTCGCGCGGTCGCGAGCTACGTCTCGGCCACCGGAGTGAGCATGACCATCGGCACTCCTCCCTACATCGCTCCGGAGCAAGCGCAAGGACATCCGCTGGACGGCCGCACCGATCTTTACGCGCTGGGCGTGCTCATGTACAAGTGCCTCACCGGCGACGTGCCGTTCCGTTCGACCGACTGGTTCGAGCTCGCCCGCATGCACGTGGAGCAGCAACCGGAAGCGCCCCGGAAGAAACGCCCGCAGCTGTCGAAGCGGCTGGAGCGAATCGTGCTTCGTTGCCTGGCAAAGGACCGCGACGACCGATACCCCTCTGCTGGAGCCGTCCGCCAGGCATTGGATGCACTCGAGCAAACTGAGCGGTCACGCCGGCTGTGGTGGAGGTAGCGCTCGGTCGTCTGCTTGCGAGCCGCCACTCACCCTACCCCCCGAAGATCCGCAGAATATCGTTGGTGAACACGAACACCATGATCGCGAGGAGCAGGACGAGACCCATCTGGGTGAGCCGCATGCGCGCACCTACCGAGAGCGGGCGCCCACCGCGCGCTCCTTCGATCATCAGGAAGATGAGATGGCCACCGTCCAGCACCGGGATGGGAAGCAGGTTGAGTATGGCCAGGTTGACGGACAAGAGCGCCATGAACTCGAACAGCGCCGCTACCCCGAACCTCGCGACTTGGCCCGACATCTGACCGATCAGGATCGGCCCGCCGAGCTCCCGCGGTGACACTTCGCGAAAGACGATACCCTTGAGCGTGAAGAGCACCAACTCGACGTTGGACCAAGTCACCCGCGCGCCCTCGACCACAGCGGCCAACGGCCCATAGCGAATCAGAACCAGCTCGGGACTGGGTTCGATGCCGACCTGACCGATCTCACGCGTGACGCCGGTGAGCGGATCCTTATAGCTCCGCTCCTCCGGTACCAAGGATACGGTCACGAGGGTATCTGCCCGCTGCACGGTGAGCCTGAGCGTATCGCCCGCACGGGGCTCCACCACGTGCTTCAGGTCGTAGAACGCGGCGATCGTGTCGTCTTCCACGGCCACGAGCACATCGCCGCGCTCGAGACCTGCCGTCGCTGCGGGCATGCCAGCGACGAACCCACCAATCTCCGGACCCCAGAGAGGGTAGAGCGCCCCAGCAATGAGGCTTCTCGCCCGCGACTCGGACCCGCGGATGGGAAGAATGACCGGATCCACGTCCCCGGCGAAATCGAAGCGCAGCCGATCCGAGGTGGGGTCACCAATCGCGCGAACCATCTGCTGCCACGAGTGGACCGAGTCACCGTTGACCTGGACGACTGTAGCACCCCGCGGCACGGCTGCCAGCGCGGCCGCTTCCGGCGGCAGAATCGCAGAGTCGATATGTGCAATCGCGGTAACCGTGTCTTCGCTGCGGCCATAGACCGCGGCCAGCGTTGCGTAGACACCCCACGCGAAGAGCATGTTCATCGCGACCCCGGCGGAGATCACGATGATTCGCGCCCAGAGGGATTTATTCTCGAACAACTGGTGTTCGGGGAAATCGGGGTACTCCTCACCGAGCGACCCCCCCTCGAGAGACGCCATGGCTTCCTGTTCTTCGCGACTGGCCATCTTCACGTAGCCGCCCAAGGGGAACCAGGCAACCACGTATTCGGTCTCGCCGCGCTGGAACCGGAGGGGCGTCGCCGGTCCGAACCCAATGGAGAACCGCGGCACGCCGATCCCCACGGCCTTCGCCGCCAGGAAATGCCCGAGCTCGTGCACGAAGATGAGCACACCCAGAACGAACACGAACGCCGCTATCGTCAGGAGCACAACGCTTCTCCTTGTTCACGCGCCCAGCGGTCGGCCTGCACAACCGTTTCCAAGTCGGACGCCGGCTGCCGGTGATGGCGCTGCAGCACTTCGTCGATGACCTCACCGATCGCGCCAAACGGGATGGCGTCATTCAAGAACGCGCTCACGGCGATCTCGTTCGCGGCATTGAACACCGCTGGTGAGGTTCCCCCTGCCACTCCTGCCAGCACCCCAAGCGCGAATGCCGGGAAATGCTTCCGACGCACCGGCTCGAAAGTGAGTGGCCCGGCCGCGACGGGATCGAACGTCGGTGTACCGACATCGGTCACCCGTTCGGGATGCGTCAACGCGTAGAGAATCGGCAGTTCCATGGTCGGGAAACCGACCTGCGACAACACCGACCCATCGACGAACTCCACGAAGGCGTGAATGATGGATTGTGGGTGGACGACGACGTCGATCGCCTCATACCCTAACCCAAACAGAAAGTGCGCCTCGATCACCTCGAGCGCCTTGTTGGCGAGCGTGGCGCTGTCGACGGTGATCTTGGGACCCATGTCCCACGTGGGGTGCAGGAGCGCGTCCTGGCGTGTGGCGTTACGGAGCCGATCAGCCGGCCAATCACGGAACGGACCGCCTGACGCCGTGAGAATGAGTCGTTGAATATCTCCGGGCTGTCTCCCGCTGAGACACTGCAGCACGGCGCTGTGCTCGGAGTCGACCGGCACGATCTCCCCCCCGCCCTTTCTGGCCGCCTGCTGCACACGCCCGCCATCACGAGCGACTCCTTGTTCGCGAGCGCCACCCGCTTTCCGGCATGCAGCGCGGCGAGCGTGGCTTGAAGTCCAGCCGCACCGACAACGGCGTTCAGGACGATTGAGGCATCCGGATGGGTAGCGGCTTCAATGAGGCAATCGGTTCCGACCATCACGGCGTGACCCTCGTGCTCGTGGTGGTCGCTGCCATTGACCAGACCCACGAATGCTGGGTGCACGGAATGGGCCTGTTCCATCAGGCGCGCCTTGGACCCAAATGCGGTTAAGGCCACGACGCGGAACCGGTCGCGTTGCCGCTCCAGCACGCGCAACGCGCTCGTTCCGATAGAACCTGTGGATCCGAGGATGGCGATGCCTTTGGTCATATCGTGCCAAACAGCCGCAGCAAACACACGGACGTCGGCAGAACCCAGTACAGAGAGTCGAGCCGGTCGAGCACCCCGCCGTGGCCGGGGAAGAAGGTTCCGGAGTCCTTGACACCGACCTCGCGCTTGAAGAGGGATTCGCACACATCGCCTGCCTGTCCCATCACGGAAATGGCGAGCCCAAAGATCGCAAGCTGCCATACGGCGTGTTCAATCCCGAATCGTGCGAGCACCAGTGCCCCGTAGAGTGGAGCGAGCACGAGCGCGCCGACGCTGCCGCTGATCGCGCCGGCCCACGTTTTGTTGGGGCTCAGCACCGGAGCCAGCTTGGGGCCGCCCACCACCCCCCCACCGCCCATCGCGAGGGAGTCACAGACCCAGGTGACGACCAGCGGCAGGAAGACCAGCGCCGTCGCCGCGCCAGCCGAGAGCCCGGTCGAAGGGTGCCGCAGAGGCAGCAGGAACACTGGCAAGCCACCCGCATACAGTGCCCCGAACAGCGTGAGGCCCACGGCGGCGAGCGGCCGGTCCGTGGGAGCGAGTCTCAGCGCAGCAGTGCCCACCGAGAGTAAGATCCACCCTGCGAGTGCCACGCCGATCCAGCCCACCTCGAGGGACCCCGCACTGGACAGGAAGCCCCAGGCGACGAGCGGCATCGCCGCTGCTCCGAGGAGGCCCGGACCCATGAGGGGTTGCAGTCCAGCCTTCAGGCCCAACCGATAGAACTCCAGCGTGCCGGCGACGGCCAATACGCTCAGCAGTCCAGCGAGCGGCCACCCACCCAGATAGACCAGTCCCAGCGCCGCCGGAATACCGACGGCGGCTACCGCAACGCGGCGGATCATATTGGGAGACATTGGGATGGAATGCCGTGACCAGCGCGGGCGCGGTGGTCAGACCTCCATGATCTCGGCTTCTTTGGCTTTGACCACCGATTCGATCTCAGCAATGGCATCGTCGTGCAGCGTCTGGACGTCGCCCTCACTGCGGCGTTTGTCGTCGTCGGACACGTGCTCCACCTTCTTGATCTCCGCTCTCGCTTCCTCGCGTGAGTGGCGAATCGAAATACGGCCTTCTTCCGCCAACTTATGGACAACCCTCACGAGGTCCTTGCGGCGCTCTTCTGTGAGGGGCGGCAAAGGAATGCGCACGATAGTCCCGTCGTTGGCCGGGTTGAGACCAAGGTCGGCGGTCAGAATCGCCTTTTCCACCGCGCCGATCAGTGATTTGTCCCACGGTTGCACCGTCAAGAGCCGAGGCTCCGGCGCAGCCACCGTCGCCACTTGATTGATCGGCATCTGCTGCCCGTAGGCTTCGACGCGGACCGTGTCCAGCAGGCTCGTCGTTGCCCGGCTGCTGCGGAGCGACGCAAGCTCACGTTGCGTGTTCTCGACCGCCTTGTGCATCTGCTGCTTCGCTGTCTTCTGAATCTCGGGAAGCGTACTCATCGCACGATAGTCCCCACGCGCTCGCCCTGTACCACCCGGGCGATGGCACCGTGATTGTTGACGTTCATGACCACGATGGGCAGTCCATTCTCCTGACACAACCCGAATGCGTTCGCATCCATCACGCGCAGTCCTCGCACCAGTGCCTCCTGGTAGGATAGCTCAGGAATGAACTCGGCCTTTGGGTCCTCCTTCGGATCGGCGGTGTACACGCCGTCCACGCTCGTCGCCTTGATCAGGACGTCTGCCTCGATCTCGAGCGCGCGGAGCACCGCCGCCGTGTCGGTTGAAAAGTAGGGGTTTCCCGTTCCGCCGGCGAAGAGCACGACGCGCCCCTTCTGCAAATGGCGTTGTGCCCGCCGCCGAATATATGGCTCGGCGAGTTCCTCCATACGGATCGCCGTCATCACCCTGGTGTCGACGTCCTTGCGCTCCAAGATGTCCTGCACGGCGAGCGCATTGATGACGGTGGCGAGCATCCCCATGTAATCGGCCGACACGCGATCCATGCCCTGCTGACTTGCCACCGTGCCGCGGATGATGTTGCCGCCACCGATGACCAACCCCAGAGCTGCGCCGCACCCGGACACGTCAATGATCTCATCCGCGAGCCGATCGATCACGCCGAAATCGATGCCGAACTTCTGCCCGCCCGCCAGCGCTTCGCCGGAGAGCTTAAGAAGAGCCCGCCCATAGGCGAGCGCCGTCACACTCAGGCCCCGAGCTCGTAGCGCACGAACCGCCGCACCACGACGTTTTCCCCGACCTTGCCCGAAGTCCCTTTGACCAGGTCGCCGATCGTCTTCTTGTCGTCCTTCACGAAGGCCTGCTCCATCAGCACGGACTCCTGAAAGAACTTCTTCATCTTGCCATCCACGATCTTCGCTCGAACCTGTTCCGGCTTTCCCGACTCCGCAACCTGTGCCTCGAAAATGCCGCGCTCACGCTCCAACACGTCGGCAGGAAGATCGTCGGGACGGACGGCTAGGGGTCTCGCCGACGCGATGTGCATCGCTACGTCTCGCGCGAGACTTTGGAAGTCCTCCGTCCGGGCCACGAAATCCGTCTCGCAATTCAGTTCCACGAGCACGGCGACCTTGCCGTTGAAATGCACGTAGCTGCCGATCGCGCCTTCCTGTGCCGACCGGCCGGCCCGCTTCTCAGCCTTCGCAATCCCCTTCGTACGGAGCAGCGCGACGGCCTTGTCGAGATCGCCCCCGGTCTCCTGCAACGCCTTCTTGCAATCCATCATTCCCGCGCCGGTGCGTCCGCGGAGCTCACTTACGTCCTTTGCTTTAATCGTCGCTGCCATCTGCGCAGTCCTTCACTTCCTCGTTGTCGTCAAGTGCAACATCTGCTCGCTATGTGATGACCGCCGCCTCGCGCCTTGGAATCGGCCCGACCGGCGGCGGTCACCTCCCAGCCCACACGGACCGACTACTCGGCGGCCGTATCCGGTGCCGTCGTCGCCTCCGAGATCGGCGGTGCATCGGGCGCGGGAGCCTCTGGTTCCCCCCCACCTGCCGGCTCGCCTTCAACCGCATCGGGTTTGAGCCGTGCGGCAATAGCTTCTGGCTTGGGACGCCGCTTCCGACGCGGTCGCCGTCGTCGCGCTTCGTCCTCGTCTGCCTCCGTGGTCTCCGGTGCGTAGCTCGAATACGCCTCGGAATCCGACGCCGATTCACGAATGGGCGCCTGTTTCCTGGTCTCAGAAACGGTATCAACCAGCGCCGTCGTAATCAGAGCAACGCTCCGTATGGCATCGTCGTTCCCGGGAATCGGCACGGTGATGACGTCCGGATCGGCGTTGGTATCCACGATGGCCACCACTGGAATGTTCAGCTTGTTCGCCTCGGCAATGGCAATCCGCTCTTTCTTCGCATCAATGACGACGACCGCTCCCGGCAGGCGTGCCATGTTCTTGATGCCCTCGAGATTCCGGTTGAGCTTCTGGCGCTCACGATCGAGTTGTAGCTGTTCCTTCTTGGTCAAGAAATCAAACGCCCCTTCGGCCTGCCCCTGCTCCAACTCCTTGAGACGTCGGATCTGCTGCTTGATGGTGTGAAAGTTCGTGAGCGTTCCGCCAAGCCATCGTTCGGTAACCCAGTAGCCGCCGCCGCGCTCCGCCTCCGCCTTTACCACCTGGTTCAGCTGCCTCTTGGTGCATACGAACAGCACGTTGTCGCCCCCCATGACGACGGTGCGAAGCAGATCTTGCGCGGCCTTCAACTGGTTGAGCGTCTTCTGGAGATCGATCAGATAGATACCGGAGCGCTCGGCAAAGATGAAACGGCGCATCTTCGGATTCCACCGGCGCGTCTGATGCCCGAAATGCACTCCGGCTTCGAGCAGATCCTTCAACTGCGGCTGCGTCATGGTCGTTCGGTCCTTGGGTTAATCGTCCACCGCCGTCATTTCCGGAAAACGATCCGTCACGCTCGACGGACACCCGGCTCCGGATCGGGCGGTGTGAATTGAGGCCGTCAGCTGTCAGCCCTCAGCGGTCCGGCACACCTCTGCTCTTTCGGGCTTCCGAACCAATCGAGCTGAAAGCCGATGGCTGATAGCTGGCTCCTACCGCTTCGAGAACTGGAAGCGCTTGCGTGCTCCAGGCTGCCCGGGCTTCTTGCGCTCCACGGCGCGAGCGTCCCGCGTCATCAGTCCGTGTTCCCGAAGTTTGCGGCGGTGCGTTTCATCGGCCTTGACCAGCGCCCGTGCAATCCCGAGCCGGAGCGCACCGGCCTGGCCCGTCATCCCGCCCCCCGTCACACGCGTCTTCACATCGAACGCACCGAGCGTGTCCGTCACCACAAATGGCTGCTGGATGTGCTGCACCAACGACCGCCGTGGGAAATAGTCACCCACCGTGCGCCCATTCACGATCCATTTTCCAGATCCAGGCGTCAGGTATACCCGAGCAACGGACGTCTTGCGACGACCAACCGCGTGCCAACGGAGTTCCGGCTCCGTCTGCACGGCGACCGGGTTCTCTACGTTCTCCAAGACGCTACCTCACTTCGAGGGGTGTCGGGTTCTGTCCCGCATGGGGGTGGCCGGGACCGGCGTAGACCTTGAGCTTCTTCCGCAGCGCCTGGCGACCCAACGTCCCCTTGG
>JAOTWK010000110.1 GCA_029862935.1 Gemmatimonadota bacterium
GCCGGCGGCCTACGATCCGAGCGAAGCGCAGGCACGGGCGGTGGACGCACTGTACGGCGAGCGCGGCTCGCGGTTACTCGAGCCGTTCCTCTCCGTGTACGGTAACTACTGGTGGGAGGAGAATATCTTCGACCCGCTGTTCATCCCCGGTGACACGATCGACGTCCCGCGCACCGAGGCAGCGCTCGAGCGTCTGACAGAAGCGCTGAGGCAGCTAGGCCCCGCAGCCAGTTCGCTCCCAGCATTACGTCCGCTGATCGATGAGATCCAACCTTTCGTGACGCAGACCGCCGACCGCCTCACAAGTCTTCGTCAGGACCCGCGCTACCACATGCAGGACGGTCGTTTGGCGTTCCGAGACGAACTGAACCACATCAGCGCGCATTTGGGTGCTCCGCGGGCGATCGACGGCGACATCGGGGAGTGGTCCGACGCCGCCTGGGTACCGCTGGCGGGGCCGTCTGAAGGACCAGCGCCTTCCGCGGCGCTGGCAGCCGACCCCAATCGCGTGTACGTCGCAGTTCGCGTCCCCGGCAGGCCGGGCGCAGCCTATACCATCGATCGGATCGGCGCCGGCGATCACGTCGCTCTTGTGGTGGCTCGTGGCGCGCCGCGCCGTACCCACCTCACGCCTGACGATGTGATCGTCTTGGTCGCTCCACCCACTCGGGGAGCGCCCACTGCGGTTCGCTCGCGTTCCCTCAACGTGAGCGAGTTCATGGCGAAGTTTCTGGCGGATAACCAGAACCTCCCGTTCTCGGAGTTCCTCGTGTCGAGTCTGGGAACCGCTCCCACCGCGTCGGTGAACGCCGCAGCGCAGCGGGACGCTTCGGGGTGGACGGTCGAGTTCTCGATACCACGGGAAGGACAGGATCGGCTGAGCCTCAACCTCAGCGTGACATCCTCGGCCAGCGGGTCACGACGCACCTACGCGCTCGCGCCGCTCAACTACCCCGGCAACCCGGCAACGTTCAGCCATGTGATGATCACCGCGCCAGACCCCGAGTGACGGCGCTCGAAGCAGCCGCCTCGCTAGTTCAGCACGACCCCGGCATAGGCGACAACGTCCGAATCGTCACCCGTCACCATCCCGCTATGCCGATAGTCAACCACCTCCGCCCGCGTCGCGCCGAGCAGACGGGACGCTTCGAGTACAATCGCCGCAGGTGCCCGACCACACATGGTGACGTGCTCCTTATGGCACACCTCGAGTAGTCCCGCGCCGTCCAGTCGCTCGACCTGGTCAAGTGCCAGGCGATCCTTGCGTTTGGCGCTGTCAGCGGACTCATAGTGTGTCATGTCGCTCGAGGCGACGAGCAACACGCCCTCTTCCGATTCGGCAATCGTGGTGGCAAGCGCCGCTGCGAGCTCGCGTGACGGCTCCCAGCGGTCCCATGCGATCACGATCGGCGCCAGTCGAGCGCCCGACCTCAGTTCCTGCAGGAACGGCAGCTCGACCTCGATGGCGTGCTCACGGAGGTGGGCCACCGGATCGTGCCGGAGCAGTGAGCACTTGGCTTCTACCCGGCCGAGAAACTCGTGCGCAACCGGAATCTCTCCAAGTGGCGTACGAAAGACGCCACGGTCCCACGCGCTCGCACCAGCCAGATTGTCTCGCAATCCGGTATGGTTGGGAGCCAGCACGACGACGATTTCGGGAATCGCCACACGTTTCCACACATGCGCGGCACATTGGCCGGAATAGATGAGTCCTGCGTGGGGAGAAATGGCGGCCGTTGCCGGTGAGGGGCTGGCATCGACCGCAGCGAGCATCCGTTCGACCATGATCCGCAATTCGTCTGCACCGGCAGGGTAGAACATCCCTGCCACAGCGGCACGGCGGACGTCGGCATCGGGGAACATGGCGGACCTCAGCGTTCCTGAAGAAACGTCAGCATCTCCGTCTCGACAGGAATCTCGGTCCGAAAACCGCTCGGCGATAGACCCTGCCCAGGACTGGTGATCGCTGTCCTGGATCACTGCCTACGTGCGGATATCGAACATGTAGTTGTTCAGGTATTGGATGGTGTCGGCTTGCTCGCCCACCTGATGGGCGAGGATGTCACCGCTCGTGATCATACCGCAGAGCCCGTCATCATCGATCACCGGGATGTGGCGAATCCGCCGTTCTGTAATGAGTGCCGCGCACTCTTCGATCTTCGCCTCGGGTCGACACGTGATGACCGGAGCGGTCATCACCTCGCGGATGGTCGTCGTCGCGGGGTCACGCCGCTCAGCCACGAGGCGCCGCAAAATGTCACGTTCGGTGAAGATGCCAACCAGTTCGTCATCTTCGAGGACGACGACGCAGCCGATGCCACGATTGTTCATGAGGCGGGCAGCCGTGAGGACGGAGTCGTCAGCCACGATCGATACGACGCTCCGCCCTTTCGGCCCCACGATGTCTTGGACGGTAGCCACGGGAGGGCCTCCTGTATGGGTAGCCTGATTCGATTGTAGGGGATTCCGGCTCGCGGCGCCAGCCACTGCCCCCATCTAGTCCATGAAAACCGCGCGTCGTACCTCGCAAACTGCGAGGAGCTCCTCCGCTCGACCTTTGCTACTCTCCGCACCATCGGTCGCCAGCCTGGCAGGGTAGTCCACACAGTTGGCCGTTCTAGGTACCCCGTCTATACTTCTAGCCGTGATGCAGAATTCTCGAGCCAATGGACGAATGGTCCTTCGGGTGCTGGCCGTCGCTGCCGCTGCCGCGGTTCTTCTGCCAACGGCGGCGCAGATCGCCTGCGGCGCACGAGTATGTTGTGCACCGGACGTAATGCGTCACACGCACGACCGTGCGGGGGATGCCGTTGGCCCCACCCTGCCGGACGATGGCTGCGCGAGCCTTGGTGCCTGCAGTATCTCGATCCCGGGCCTAACGCTGGCCAACGTGATTGCGGCTCCCAGCGTCCCGACAGCAGACCTCTCGCCGACTCCGTCTCCGTCGACCCCGACGAGCCAGCCCGGGTCGCTGCCCACCCCACCTCCCAAAGCCTAGCCCTTCCCAGGCGTAGTGTGCCCGTGCGCGTCGTCCAGTGAGGACGGCGGGCGGGACGGTGTTGGTTCACACAACTCACAGAGGGGTCATGGTCAAACTTCACCTCGAGGCTCCGGCGGAGCCGATGGTGCGAGGCCGTACGTTGCGGGCCGCCGCGGTCCTCCTCGTCGGCCTAGTGTTCCTGAGCGCACCCGAAGGTTTGCTGGCGCAGCAACGCGACACCTTGCGCCTTGTCGACGCAGTCGACATCGCGCTCGACGCCAATCCGTCGCTGAAGGCGGCCCGCCTTCGCGCCGATGCCGCTGCAGAGCGTGTGCCCCAAGCCGGCGCATGGCATGATCCGATGCTGTCGTTCGGCCTGATGAATCGCCCGCTCAGCGGATTCGGGACCAGCGAGCCCATGACGATGAACTCGATTCAGCTCACGCAGCGCTTCCCGTGGCCTGGACAACTCGGATTCAAGCAACAGCGGGCGCGCCATCTTGCTGCTGCCGAGGCGCTCGACGCCGATGAGATGGAGCGGAGCCTGGTAGCCCGCGTCAGCGGGCTGTACTTCCATCTTGCCTACAGCGACCGCGCCATCGCGATCATGGTCGAGACACGTGACCTGCTGCGGAACTTCTTGGACGTGTCGTCTACGAGGTACACCGTCGGTGCCGGCTTGCAGCAGGACGTGCTGCAAGCGCAAGTGGCCGTTGCCCGCATGAGCGAGGATATCACGGTCATGCAGCAGGAGCGCATCGCGATGGCGGCACGACTCAACGCGCTGCTCGGTCGGCATGCGGCGGTCGCGATTCCAGGACTCGTCTTGCTGCCCCCGGGCAACAGCCTTCCCCGTGTGGATTCGCTCCTGACGCTGGCGACGACCACGCGGCCGGCACTGCTCGCGGCGCAGGCCCGAGTCGAAGCGGCGGAGGCTGGGTATCGCCAGGCACGGCGTGAGTTGTATCCGGAATTCATGGTGAGTCTTGCCTACAGCGAACGTCCGCAGTTCGACGACATGGCCACCGTAATGCTGGGCATGACCATCCCCTTGTTCGCGGGCGCGAAGCAGCTACCGATGCGCCGTGAGATGGCGGCCATGAAGGCCACAGAAGAGGCGATGGAACGCGATCTCTTGAACGAAACCTATGCCACACTCACCGAGCTGAGGGCCGAGGCCGACCGGGCGCACACGCTGTCGCGCCTGTATGCGGAAGCCATCCTCCCGCAGGCCGCCGCCTCCGTGGAGTCGGCGCTCTCGGCCTACCGTGTGGGCGAGGTTGACTACATGACCCTCGTCGAGAACGAGATGACTGTGAACCGCTATCGGATCGAGACCGCACGACTCGCGGCCGACTATCACCGGGCCGTGGCCGAGCTAGAAGCGCTGGTTGGCAGCCCGATCGGAGGCACCCCATGAGGGCAATCACTACCACGATGACTGTGTTGTTGCTGATGAGCGCCTGCCGTAGCACCGACGATGAAGCCTCCCCGATGGCCGGCATGACGGCCGAGGAGCACGCACGGATGCAGGCGGGCGGGACCCAAGGTGCAACGGACAGCATGGGCACGATGCTGCGCCAAGCGGTTCAGCTGACCACCGCCCAGGAGCAGGCACTTGGCGTCACCTACACGACGGTCAGCCGCGGCTCGTTGGAGCGGACCATTAGGACGGTCGGCCGGATCGAGGTCGCCGAGCCAAATGTCGTCGACGTCAGCCCGAAAATCGACGGCTTCGTCGAGCGGCTGATGGTGAGCTCGACGGGTGCTCCGGTCCGACGTGGGCAGGCACTGCTCACGCTGTACAGCCCGCAGCTGGTCGCCGCCCAAGAAGATCTGCTCACGGCGCGACGCATGCTGGATCGGCTCACGCCGGAATCGGGTGAGCCGTGGAGCAATGCAGAAACCATGGTCCAGGCGGCGCGCCGTCGGCTCGAGTACTGGGACATCACCACCGCGCAGATCGACGAGATCGAGCAGTCACGCCAGGTGTCGAAAGCGCTCACCCTGGTCGCTCCGGCAACGGGCGTCGTGCTCACCAAGAACGTGACTGACGGACAACGGGTGATGTTGGGCGACCTCTTGTACCGTATCGCGGACCTGCGGGAAGTCTGGGTCGAGGGTGACGTTTTCGAGCAGGATCTCCAGTTCATTCGTCCGGGGGCACAGGCGCACATCGAGGTGTCGGCCTATCCGAGCGAGCACATCATGGGCCGCGTCAGCTTCGTGTACCCCACCGTCGAACAGGAAAGCCGCACCAATCGGGTGCGCGTGACGGTACCCAACGCAGATCTGCGACTCAAACCGGGCATGTTCGCGACAATCTTCTTCGACGTGACGATAGGAACGGATGCGCTCACGGTGCCGCTCGGGGCGGTAATCGTCACCGGCGAGCGGAATCTCGTGTTCGTCCGTCACGACGACGGGACGCTGATGCCGCACCAGGTCGTGTTGGGAGCCCGCGCACGCAATCGCGTTGTGATCCTCCAGGGGGTCTCCGCGGGAGAGACGATCGTGGCCTCCGCCAACTTCCTCGTCGACGCCGAATCCCGATTGGCCACGACGGGCGGGGCGATGCCCGGCATGCAACACGCCGAGCACGGGGCCGTTCTCGAACCGGACACGACGAGCCCGGAGCACCGGCATGATTAGCACCATCATCGCGTGGTCGGTCCGCAATCGCGTGCTGGTGCTGCTGGCCAGCGCGGCCCTAGCGGGGGCCGGCATCTGGGCGATGGTCAGCACGCCGCTCGACGCCATCCCGGATCTGTCGGACGTGCAGGTCATCGTCCAAACCGACTTCAGCGAACAGGCACCCCAGATCGTCGAGGATCAAGTCACCTACCCCATAGCCTCCGAAATGCTGAAGGTACCGGGTGCTCGGGTGGTGCGGGGCTATTCGTTCTTCGGATTGAGTCTGGTCTACGTCATCTTCGAAGACGGGACCGACATTTACTGGGCGCGGTCCCGCGTCCTCGAGTACCTGAACGGGATTCGTCGCACGTTGCCACCAGGGATCGAGCCGACGCTGGGACCGGACGCAACGGGCGTTGGCTGGGTGTTCCAATACGTCCTCGAGTCCGACAGCCTCGATCTCGCCGAGCTCCGATCGCTCCAGGACTGGTACATCCGGTACCAACTCACCTCGGTCCCCGGCGTGTCCGAGGTCGCGAGCGTGGGTGGGTTCGTCCGTCAGTATCAAGTCGAGGTGAATCCGGAGCGGTTGCGGGCATTCGGCATTCCCGTCACGCGGGTCGCGCAGGCCATTGGAGCACACAATGTGGACATCGGGGCGCGCGTGCTGGAAATGGGCGGACGGGAATACATGATCCGGGGCCTCGGGTACCTCAAGGACATCACCGACATCGAGAACGTGGCCGTCGGCGCGACACCGAACGGGACCCCCGTGCGAGTGGGCGACGTCGCCATGGTCCAGCTTGGTCCCGCGCCACGGCGCGGCGCGGCCGATCTCAATGGTCTCGGGGAGACCGTTGCCGGAATCGTCGTCATGCGGTTCGGCTCGGATGCGCTAAAGACCATCGAGGCGGTCAAACAGCGCATCCAACGCGTTCAGGAGGGTCTCCCGGCGGACGTGCGGATGCGCACCGCATACGATCGCAGCGATCTCATCCATCGGGCCATCGACACGCTGCGGGACAAATTGATCGAGGAATCCCTCATCGTTGCCGCCGTGGCCATGCTGTTCTTGCTCCACGTGCGTTCCGCCTTCGTGGCCATCATCACGCTTCCGTTGGGGATTCTCATTTCGTTCATCGTGATGCGGCTCATCGGCGTCAGCGCGAACATCATGAGCCTCGGTGGCATTGCCATCGCCATCGGCGCGATGGTCGACGCGGCAATCGTGATGATCGAGAACATGCACAAGCACCTGGAGCGGTCTGACGGGTCGCGCTCACAGTGGGACATCGTGATAGAGAGCAGCCGGCAGGTTGGTCCGCCACTGTTTTTCTCCCTGCTCATCATCACCTTCAGCTTCCTGCCGGTCTTCACGCTGGAGCAGCAAGAAGGACGGTTGTTCAAGCCGCTTGCGTTCACGAAGACCTTCGCAATGGCCGGCGCAGCCCTGCTGTCGATCACGCTCGTTCCTGTGCTCATGGGATATTTCGTGCGCGGCGGCATTCGGTCGGAAGCGCGCAACCCGATCAACCGTCTGCTCCAGTGGCTCTACCGACCCGTGATCGACGGAGTCATTCGCCGACCTTGGATGGTCGTCAGCGCTGCCCTGCTCATCGTTGTCGTCACTGTCGTGCCGTGGCGTCGCTTGGGGAGGGAGTTCATGCCGCCCCTCCAAGAGGGATCGATCCTGTTCATGCCCACGACCGTACCTGGGGTCTCCATCACTCAGGCCCGCGACATCATGCGATACCAGGACAGCGTGCTCGCCGCCTTTCCGGAGGTCGAGCTCGTGCTGGGCAAGGTCGGACGAGCCGAAACGGCGACGGACCCGGCACCACTCGACATGGTCGAGACGACTATTACCCTCAAACCGATCGATCAGTGGCGACGCGGCATGACCTATCCGCGACTGATTCGGGATATGGATCAGGCCGTTCGTCTGCCCGGTGTTACGAATGCGTGGACGATGCCGATCAAGGGACGCATCGATATGCTCGCAACCGGCATTCGCACGCCAGTAGGTGTCAAGATCTTTGGACCCAACCTCGACACCCTGCAATTGCTCGGCGAACGGGTGGAGCGGGTCGTCCAGCAGGTGCCAGGGACACGGAGTGCGTTCGCGGAACGCGGAGTGTCCGGCTACTACGTCGACATCGATGTGAACCGCGAAGAAGCTGCCCGATATGGACTCAATGTCGGTGACGTCCACGACGCCATTGGTACGACGATCGGCGGGATGAACGCCGCGCTGACGGTGGAAGGCCGTGAGCGCTACGCGGTCAATGTGCGGTACCCGCGCGAGCTGCGGGACCATGTCGATGATCTTGGGCGGGTGCTCATTCCGGTGAGCAACAACGCGCATATCCCACTTGGTCAGCTCGCCTCAATCGAAGTCCAGCAGGGGCCGATGGCCGTGAAGACCGAGGACGCGTTTCCTGTGACTGCGGTGTTTGTCGATATCGGGGAACGTGATGTGGGTGGCTATGTGCACGAAGCCCAGCGCCTCGTCGCCGACGCAGTCACCATGCCGCCTGGCTACACGCTCGTGTGGAGTGGACAGTACGAGTTCATGCAACGCGTGGCAGAAAAGATGCGCATTGTCCTGCCCGTGACGATCGGGATCATCTTCTTGTTGCTGTACCTCAACTTTCGAGGTATCACGGAGTCACTCATCGTCATGCTGTCGGTCCCCTTTGCACTCGTCGGCGGGGTGTGGTATCTGTGGCTCGCGGGATACAACACCAGTGTTGCCGTATGGGTTGGCTTCATCGCACTCGCAGGCGTTGCTGCTGAAACCGGTGTCGTCATGCTGATCTACTTGGATGAGGCGTTCCATCGGCGTCGCTCGGAAGGAGCGATGCGCAGCGGCAGCGACGTTGCAGCCGCTGTGCGAGAAGGGGCCGTAGATCGATTGCGTCCCAAGATCATGACCGTCCTGGCGATCACCCTCGGCCTCGCACCGATCCTGTGGAGCAGGGGCACCGGAGCCGACGTCATGAAACGTATTGCGGCACCGATGGTGGGCGGGATGGTGACTTCGACGGTGCTGACGTTGATCGTTCTACCGGCAGTCTATTTGCTGTGGCGACGCTGGCAGGTGCGGCACCTGTCGACCGGTTAGCGCCGCTTCCGCAACGACCACACGTATGCGGCAACGGCCCGTACGTCGGTATCGCTGGCGGGATCCCACCCGCGCATTGGCATCACGCCGCCGGTCTTGGACTCTCGGCGCGAGACACCATGCAGGACCCGCTCGAGGATGTCCTCGTACGTGCCGCGTCCATGGAACCAAACCTCGTCCGTCAAGTCTGGCCCCGCTTCGGTCCCAATGCCGCCTGCGCCGTGGCACGCATGGCACCTGGCAGAGCCCCTGAAGACTTCGGCGCCTCGCTCGATCATCGCGGTGGTCACACCCGGTGGCAGCGTATCGCGCACTTCCTGTGCCCCAAGCATGCCCGCGAATCCCGCAACGACAAGCCCTGCTAGAACCACGCATCGTGCGATCGAGCATCGAATGTGATAGATGGTGTCGGATGTCATAGGACCTCCAACCCGTATCCCGTATCCCGTATCCCGTCTCCCGTCTCTAGTCCCGCGCCCAATGCATCGCAAACGCCGCTCCTTGCGGATCGACACATTGCGCGACCTTGTCGCCACCAGGTACGTCCATGGGACCATTCACAACGTGCCCGCCGAGCTCACGCACTTTGGCCACGCTCTGGTCGATGTCGTCCACTTTGACGTAATAGAGCCAGAAGGGCGGACCGGGCATTTCATCGGGTTTGTTGAACATCCCGCCGCCCATCCCCGCACAATGGAACGGCTGATACACGCCTGCGTCGTCCACATCCATCGGTTCACCCTTTTCCCAGCCGAAGAGCGCATGGTAGTAGGCAAACGCTC
>JAOTWK010000669.1 GCA_029862935.1 Gemmatimonadota bacterium
ACCGGCTGCCGGACGTCATGGACGTGCGGCGGAATAGGCGGTTAGGCTGTTGAGCGGTTAGGCGGTTAGGCGGTTGGATCCCTCTCACATATTCCTTCATATCGGACTGGCCGTCTGAATCCTCCGGACCTATCGTAGCACAGTCCCAGCCGAGGTCATCTCCATGACCGATTACCTGGATTGCCTCAAGAGCGCCCGCTACGGCGCCTGCGTGGTCGCGGCCTGTCTCGTGCTTGGCTGCACGACGCCACAGTCTGAGCCCGCTGCCGGCGGGCAGGCCCAGTTCACGCCCACGGAGCAACTCGGCAAGCTGCTCTTCTTCGACACGACCCTGTCCACGCCATCAGGCCAGTCGTGCGCCACGTGCCACTCGCCTGATGCGGGCTTCGGTGACCCGGTCCAGCAACTCCCGGTCTCACGCGGAGCGCATCCTGATCGCTTTGGCAATCGTAACGATTTGACCGCGGCGTATGCGGCGTTCGTCCCACCGCTCCGATTCGACGAGGACGAGGACATGTGGGTGGGCGGCTTGTTCTGGGACGGCCGCGCGGCCGATCTGGCCGAACAGGCGAAGGGTCCGCCGCTGAATCCGCTCGAGATGGCCAACCCCGATGTGGAGACCATCACCGAGGCGCTCCGCGTCGCGCCGTACCGTGACCTGTTCCTCGAAGTGTTTGGCGATGACGCGCTGGACGACGCGGCACGAGCGTTCGATCTCATGGCCGACGCCATCGCCGCGTACGAGGCGACGAGTGAGCTGAGCCCCTTCGACTCCAAGTACGATCTCTTTCTCGCTGGTGAGGTGCAGCTCAGCGAGCAGGAGTCACGCGGCCTGGTCCTCTATGAGTCGGAAGCCAAGGGCAATTGTGCCGCCTGTCACCCCAACCGACCTGGCGCCGACGGCTCGCCACCACTGTTCACGGATCACACGTACGACAACCTCGGTGTCCCGAAGAACCCGGAGAACCCGTTCTACTCCCTACCGCCAGAGTTCAATCCGGACGGACACCGCTATGTCGATCTCGGTCTGGGCGCGACGGTGGACGATCCCGACATGTACGGCATGTTTCGGGTCCCCACCCTGCGAAACGCCGCGCTCACTCAGCCGTACATGCACAACGGCGTGTTCAAAACGCTGTATCAGGCCGTGGCGTTCTACAACTCCCGCGACGTGGCTCCGTGGCCGGCGCCCGAGTGGCCCGAGAACGTGAATCGCGACGAGTTGGGGGACTTGGGGCTCACCACTCAGGAGATCGAGGACATCGTCGCGTTCCTGCGCACCCTGTCAGACGGGTATCGGTCGCGACGGGAAAGGCAGGACGGTAAGACGGTGGGACAGCAGGGAGCGCGTCCCTAAGGACGCCACCTACGCCCTACGCAGCCGAGCGCGGGCTTCAGCCCGGGACCGGCGGTTGGCCGGTTGCACCGGAATCCTCTCCGCATCGATTCCACCCCGCAGCCGATAGATCCCCGCAGCGACGTTCCGGTGATGGTAGGACGTCACCAGGACCTCATGCTCCCCCATGCGTTGCCTTCCTGCGCCGAGGAGTCACACATTATGGGTATGCCCGCCGCGCATCCGGTATCGACTATCGAAGAGCTGCTCCGCTTGCCCGAGGACGGACTCCGGCACGAACTGCTCGACGGGGAGCATGTCGTGACGCCGTCGCCGCGGCTCGTCCATCAGGCACTCGTCGGCGAGATCTACTTGGCGCTGGCGGAGGCCGTGCGGGGGCGCCCGGATCTCCGCGTGTTCACGAGTCCCGCCGACGTGGTGCTCGGCCCCCGCACCGTGGTCCAGCCCGATGTATTCGTCGTCCGCCAAGATCCGGCCGCTCCGCTCAGGGAGTGGTCGGACGTAGCGACGCTGGCGCTGGCCGTCGAGGTGCTGTCCCACGCCACCGCCGCCCGAGATCGGCTAGTCAAGCGACGTCTCTACCAGAGGACCGCCGTCGAGGAGTACTGGATTGTGGATCCGGATGCCCGCCTGGTCGAGCGCTGGACCCGGGACGACGACCGACCGGCAATCGCCGACGGGACGCTGAGGTGGAGTCCCGTGGATGAGGTGGACATAGGACTGGACCTGCCGGCACTGTTCCACAAGACGCTAGGCGGTTGAGCGGTT
>JAOTWK010000111.1 GCA_029862935.1 Gemmatimonadota bacterium
CGCGCCGCCGAGACGATGCGGTAGGCTCTCGCTACGTCCTCCACCATTCGATCAGCTGAGAATCTGGCGAGCGCATCCTGGCGCGCTTGTTCGCGTGCGGTCGGGAGCCCCAGAACTCGTGGAGCGCCGGGCTCGGGCCCATCGCGACGGGCTTTCCCGCTGCAAGGTATTCGAAGGATTTCAACGAAGACTTGTTCCTCGTGTACTCGTTGATGCGGTTGGGTAGGAGGCACACGCCAGGACATTTGAGATAGGCGGGGAGTTCCTCGTAGGGTCGTGGGCCGAGCACATGCACGTTGGGAAGCTCTTGCAACGAAGTGATCTGAGTGTCTGGCTGTCCTTCCCCAACCGGGCCGTATCAGCACGAGATGCCATCCCCCGTAGCTCGCTGAAGATCGCTGAGAGGGCGTCAAGCTCGATCTTATATGCCGCGACCGCTCCAATGAAACCGATTCGTGGACGGGGGAGACTCGCGATATCGTCAGGTAGCCTCGTGTCGAGATCATCCGCTCGGGCAAGTGATGCGAGTCTGCTGCAGTTGGGCGGTACCTGACGTTGCGCGACCATTGGCCTTCGCCTTCGCGAGTGCGGGGCGATGTCACGATCACGAGATCTGCCCGTGCGAGAAGTCCGCGTTCCTTGGCTGCGACTGATGCCTTGGGGTGTGCCCGGCGATGCGGACAATTCGTCCACGCAGTGATACACGATCGATCGCCAAGCCAGGTCACCCAGGTAGTTGAGCGTGAGTGGATTGTACGTCCACAAGACCGGCCGCTTGAGCCGGAGCCTCCGGATTTCCCACCGAACCGGCCGCCGAAGCCACCATCGGTTCAATTGGCGAGCGAGACGGAGGCCGTGCCACGGTAGCGCGAGGGGCGACAATACCCACACTTCCTCGGAGGTGCCTCTCACGCGGTTAGCTCGTCGAAGGCGACGCCAGACACGCCGGACGTCTCCACCTGAAAACGTCGGACCTCGAAGCCCAAGTGGTTCGATGTAAGGGGCGCGGTGGCCATCTCGCGCCCAGCGGGATGAGAGGTGTTGCCTATTTGTCCACAGCGGGTTGTCCCAGTCCGCTGTGGACAGAACCACCCTTTCCATCGGCAGCCCCGAGCTGACGCTCGGTGTTTGCGAGGCGCATTCAGTTCCGAAGTCGATCAATCGCCCAGAGACTGTCCGCCCGAAGTGGTCTCCATAGCAGAATCGCGGCAATGCCGACCACGATCAACGTTCCCGATGCGAGAATCAGGTGCAACCACATGGCAAACTCTAGGTTACTCAGCCAGAAGGTCACGAGCAACACAAGCATCCCCGGCAAGACCGTGGATCGTACCAAGTGGGTCACCAAACCCGCACGAGCTGCTAGTAGGATGAGACCGACGACGTTTGAAATCGACGTTGCCGCCGCGATTCCGAACACGCCGAATCTCCGGTAGAGTAGCAGGTCAAGTATTAGATTGGTGGCGAGAGCCACTCCAGCGGCCATGGCGGCCTCCCTGTTGCGTAACGTGGCGTTGAACACCCGCTGAAGCACCAATCCTCCCGCGGCCGCCCACAATCCGATTGCGAAACCGCGCAACGCAAGGGTCGTCATCGCCGTGGAGTTGCCCTGAAAGGCGCCGCGCTGATACAGCAGGGTGACCACATCCTCGGCAACCGTCCACAATAGCGCGGCGATGATCCCTGAACCGAAAAGCAACAACGGCACTGTCCGATCCACTGTGGTGCGGACCTCATCCCACCTTACTCCGCCGAGCCTGCCGAGCGCTAGGGTCGCCAGGGGGACCGCAAGCAGGAACCGCGCGCTATCGGTGACGAAGAACGCGTAGTCGAGTGATGCGACTGCACCCTCGCCGACCAATGAGCCCACAATACGATCGACCATCAGCGAGAGCTGCATGACGATCACGAGAAGGGAGATCGGGCCGAGTGCTCGCCGGAACTCGGTCGTGGCGTGGGAAGGCCAGCGGAATGACGATCGAGTGAGCATACTGGGACGAATTCCGTAACGGGTGCTGTGGAAGGCCGCCCATACGGCGAGAACGGCGAAGGCCGCCACGAAGCCCAGGCCCAGCAGCTCGGGGAGACTGAAAAGCAGCGCAGCCAGGATCGCGCCGAGGATGCCGAGATTCTGTACCGTTGGTCGTACCGAGAACCCCGTGTAATCGTCGTGGGCCACTTGGATGTTGATGAGCAAGGCCGAAACCGCATACAACACGACACCTGGTGCAGCCACGCGGATGAGCCTGCTACACAGCGCTGCCGTTTCGCCATGGAACCCGGGTGCGAAGATGCGCGTCACCATCGGAGCCGCAGCGATAAGCACGATAGTCAACAACGTGGTGGAGATGAGCAGAGTCGTCACAACCGTGCGAATGAGCGCCGGTCGATCGGACGGCGACAGTCTCTTGTAGGCAGGTATGAATGCGCTGAAGAGCGCCTCGCCGGTCAAAAGGTGTGTAGGGATGAGGATTGCACCCATCGCCACACGAAAGGCATCGACCACGAACGACGTTCCGAAGCCATATGCGAGGATGACTTCACGGGCCGCACCCAGCACCTTGCTGAGGAGCAGGCCCACGGTCATTGCCGAGACCTTGCGCAGGGTGTGGGGCATTTCGGCGCTACGAGATGGTTGGCACGGGCAGCCGGAGTCCAGCCATGGCGTAGACCGGGTCGTACGCAGCCCGCTTAGAGCACGGAGTCATAGATACCTTCCAGTTCAAAAGTCTGTCGTCGCACGTCGAACCGGTGTCGTACGAATCGCTCAGCCTCCGTGCCCACGGCGACTCTGCGTTCAGTGTTCGTCAGCAGCCCACGGAGGGGGTGCGAGATTCCGTTTATGTCCCGCTCAGGGACGAGAAGGCCTGAACGGCGGTGTCTTGACCTTCGCACTCCAGCGCTCCGCCACTCTTGGTTGGACTGCCGTTCCGTGACGATCGTCATGACCCTCAGCTCACTGGACCCTCACGATTCATCCCAAACCGGCGTCCAACGAAAGCCAGGGCTGTATACTTGGTCCACCCCAGAGCTCCCCGAAACCGCGCGATGCCGACCTCAAGTGCTAACCGATCACCTTTGCCGGAGCGCGATGGCGCTGCTCGGACTTCCGAAATATTGCGCAACAGACTTCAAAGTTGGAGAATAGGTACCTGTAGTTCTGGATCAGGACCTTCCACCGATCACGTTGTAGGAATCCTGCCGGCAATAGATATAGGTCGCGAAGGATCAACCATTTCTTGGCTCGTAGCTGACCCCAATAATTGCCGAACGGCACAATCTCGCCCCTGACAAGCTCGCACGGTTGTACCGCTTCCTGCAGTTGTGGCAGATCTGGCCGATAGCCGGTATCGATAGGGTCAGGATGATACGGGTAGTGCCGCGGGACTGACAAGAACAGCAAGCCCGCCGGCGGGAGGAGGTTCAGGCATTGCCGAATGAACGCGTCGCGATCCGCCACGTGCTCAAGCACATTGTTGCACAGGATGGATTGGGGGCGCGCTTGTCGCGCCGTTTCAAAGACGGCCGGGTCGAGTATGTCCCCCACAATATCAACTCCAGGATCGCCCTTCTGGTCCAGGTGGAGGACTTTCACACCCCGCCGGGCGAGCGGCTCAAACAGGCGCTCCGCCACCGTTGACGTGGTACGGTACTTGGCCGTCGAGCTCCCAATGTTGATCAGCGGTGCCAAATCGCGCTGGCCAAATTGGGCGAGGGCACGGGCAAACCAATCAGCTTCTTCTGGTGACATCTCTGTACCTTCCATGCTCGAAGCGCAAGCCGCTGCGCGAGATCCAATACGATCTCCTGCATTCCGCAAGCCCGTGCGCCGGGAGAACCCGACTCAACACCATGAGTTGTCGGAGCATCACAAGACCGTGTCGTAAAGCAGTTCTAGACGCTCGGTTTGACGCCGCACGTCAAACTTCTTCTTCACCAACCTACGTCCAGCGCGGCCCATCGATCTCGCAACTTCAGGGTGGTCCAACAGGTAGGCAATGCGCTCGGCCAATGCGCCGGGAGTACGCTCCGGGACAAGGAACCCTGTCGCGCCGTCCAGCACCGCCTCCGGAATCCCGCCGTGATTCGTCGCAACGACTGGAACCTCCGCGGCAGCAGCCTCGAGAAACACCATGCCCAACCCTTCGGCATCCCCATTGCGCGCCCTTACGCTGGGAAGACAGAAGACGCTCGCCTTCGCCATCAATTCATGCACGCGCTCATGTACACAGGCCCCGAGGAACTCGACGCGCTCCGCCACACCCGACGCCTGCGCCAGGGCGATCAACCGCCGCTTGAGGGGACCTTCGCCGACCACGATCAACCTCACATCCTTGTATCTCTCCGGCAGCATCCCAATCGCGCGGATTACGTCGCTCGTGCCCTTTTTCTCAACAAGCCGCCCCACCGTGAGTACTAGGCGGTCATCACGCTTGATGCCTGGCTCAATGGCATCCACATCGATCCCGATGTAGTGCTGCGCCAACCGATTGGCCGGGAAGCCCGACTGCAGAGCACAACCCCGAATGAACTCAGACACGCAGATAAAGAGGTCGCCTCGCCGACATAAGTCGTTATGTCGGACCGCGTATCTCCAGAGCGCTGGGCGGAGGCTCCTAGCTAGTCCACCTGGTGTAAGAGTCACATCGAAACCATGGAGCGTGGTAACCAGGGGCACGTCGAGACCCGCGGCTACTGGTAACGCAAACAATCCGTCGATGGCGAAATGCGCGTGGATCAACTTCGGTCGGTAGGGTCTTAGCGCATGCAAGAAGCGATTTGGGCGCCCGGTAAGTGAATGCCACCTTCGCCACAAAGCGCCCGCACATCCTGCTGGGCTGACGGTGAGCGCGCCCGGTGGGACGGCTCCTTGGGCGTCGCGTCCTACGAACAACGGGTGGTATCCCCGGAGCTGCGCAGCCTGGTCTACGATGAATGGCTCCGACGGCTTGAACAACGTGTGCCGGTAGATTACGACGGTGTCCAACTTGCCTCCGCGCGCGCGATCAGGTCGGCCAAAAGCGGTGTTGGTTCCCAGCGCAAAGGCCATCGCAGGAGGTGACGTGGATATCCGACGATACCGAAGTTCTCTCCCTGCGCCCGGCCGCTTCTCAGAGGTTGGCAGGTAGTGATCCTTGAAGACCGGGACGCGACGGCGCACGGCGAATCCTCTCAGAATGGAAATAGCCGAATGCAGTACCAAGAGTAAGGAACAGCACACCTCCAATGCGCGGCTCAGCAAGTGCAAAGTTGGTGAAGGCCAACTGGACGCCGCACCACATGATGACGGCACTTGCGAGGAAGGACCATGATACAAGCGCGGGATCGCGGGCCAGCCGTGCTGCAGCGAGCAGGGTGCCGCCCGTCACGAGTAGCATCCCGACGAGGCCGGTCACGCCGGCCCAGAGCCAGGCTATTAGGTAGGCGCTGTGCGGAGGATACGATGGGGCGAGCCCGTACAGCGATGCGAATGCCGGGAACGTCAACTCCCACCCACCGAACCCCACGCCAGTGACCGGATGAGCCAGAATGAGTTGTGCTGCGTGGAACCAGATGAGGGTGCGAGGATCGAAGAGCGCTCCTGGGCTGAGAATCCGTTCGATGGTGGGACCGCTCATGGGGAGCAGAATCACTAGCCCGAGTGCAGTGCCCGCGAGCAGCGTTGTCCGGTGCAGGTGAGTCCCACGGGCCCGCACCACCGTCAAGGCGAGGACCCATATCATCGTGCCGACGCCCGCGAGAAGCCCTGCGCGCGATCCCGTTGCCAGAAATGCCAGGAGGAACGCAAACGCGACCGCTGCCGCCAAGGGTCGACGCCGCTCGCGCCACAGAAACACGCTGCTACAGAGCCCAATGCCGAAGAAGATGCTCGCCACGTTCGCGTTCACGAATAGCGTCCCCGCCTTGCCGGGATTGAGCACGTTGTTTCCCATCGAAGGCACGAAGAGCTGCGTCAACGTGTCCGGTTCCACGACGAACCGCGCGGGGAACGACGCAAGGAACTGGAGTTCCAGTCCCGGCGACAGAAAGAACACGACATTGAGCGCCGCTACCGGCAGGCTCCAGGCCACGAGCCATCGCACCGTGCGGAATCCGTGTCCGATCACTCCGAGCCGATGTCCCACCAAGAACGCGATGGCCGGGAGGGAAGTGAACAATACCATTCTAAGGCCAGCCGCCGGGTTCGGTGACAACGCGGAAGACACCGTGAACGCGACAATCAGAACCGCCAGGCCCAGAAACGGCGGGGAGCGCAGCGCAGCGGGTGATGGTAGGCCCCCCACGAGACTCAACGCCGGGTAGGCAACCAGGAACAGCAGCCACACTGTAGCATGGACCGATCCTCCGAGCGGAACGTAGAGCTGGTACACGGCCAGACCGGTGATCAGAGCGACGAACGCCGATCCCGGTCGCTCGACCGGCGGAAGCGGCGTTCCCTCCTCGGCGTGCACCGGGCTACGAGCCCTCCGGCGGCAGCAAGACATCTCTGTACTGCCGCACGCAGTGATCGAGCGTGTACAGCTCCGGAAAGGTCACTGGTGTGCGACGGTGTCCCTGGCGGTCCGGGCCGACGAGTTCGTCCAGTGCTCTCGCAACATCCCGAGCCTCTCTCGGGTTGACGGAACGCGTGGGGCCGCACTGACTGGCGAGGGCCTCAAGTGAGCGCGGGACCACCATCGGCAGGCCGACGGCAGCAGCCTCGAGCACGTTGAGAGGCAGCCCTTCCTCCGCGAGCGTGGCGAAGAGAAATGCATCCCCGGCTCGCAGATACCGGGGCACTTCCTCGCGGGGCAGATCGCCCGTGAAGCGGACTCGATCGCTCACACCGAGGGAGGCCGCGAGGCGCTCCAGGTCAGCTCGCTGGGGTCCGCCCCCAACCACGAGAAAGCGCGCGTGCTGCTGCGATCGACCGAATTCGGCGAATCCACGAAGGGCGAGGTCGACACCCTTCTGTCGATGCAGGCGACTCACTGTCACAATGACCACATCGTCCGGTGCCCACCCGATCGCCTCACGCATCTGCGCACGGTCAACGGCATTCGGTGTGAATAGCGATATGTCCACCCCATTCTCGATGAGCCGCAATCGGTCTCCCGGCAGCGACCAGGACACCGGTGGCCGACCGAGAGCACGGAATACGGGGCGACCCACGGCCACGATGGCATCGAATCGCGGGTAGGCTCTGAGATCTCTCGTGAGACAGGCAAGATAGTACGCCGATTGTACCAAAGCCCGGGGGTCCCGGGTCCGCCAGGTCGACATGACCTCTCCCAGCGCGGTGCCGTGAGCCTGCATCACGAAGCGAATCGGTGGGGCAGGGCGCGGTAAGGACAACAGCGAATATGCGCCAGCGCTCACGCTGAGCACGGCACGTGCCGTTTTGGACCAACGGTTCTGGAACCGCTCACGCGATCGTCTCCACCACGACCGCGAGTAGCGGGCTGGTTTGGTGCCCGCCAAAGCCTCGACATGCACACCGTCTTCCTCGAACGCAGCCTCGCGGCCAGGGATCGCCGTGGTCATGAAAGTAACGGGCACGCCGCTCTGAGCGAGCGCACGTGCCACATCCCATGCCACCGCCTGCATGCCGCCCCGCTCGTGGAACGGCGACACTCGCGAGACGAACAGAACGGTAGGCCAGCTCTCAGGGGAACTTCGCACCGTGCAGATCCTTCCCAACTTGCCCCAACGTGCAGCGCGAGCGGCAAGTTCCGATATCGAATGCGACAGTGAGTTTCGTGTACATTCCAGATTCAACTGGTCGTCGCAACACCAACTGGTTGAGGTGATTGAAGGAACTGATCGAGCGCTTCGGCCGGCGTTCGCCAGGCAAGGGTCTTCCGCGGCCGGGTATTGAGCGTGAGGGCGACGGCCGTCAAGTCGCCGGCGCTGTAGGTACTCAGGTCCGTGCCCTTGGGAAAATACTGCTGCACCAGGCCGTTCGTGTTCTCGTTGGTGCCGCGCTGCCACGGGCTGTGCGGGTCGCAGAAGTAGACCTGCAATCCAGGGTCGAGCTGCAGGCACGCATGCTGCGCCATTTCGGCGCCGTGATCCCACGTCAGCGACTGGCGGGGTTGCGTCGGCATGATCGCCATGGTGCGCTCTGTTCTCCGATATGCGATAGACCGGTGGAGCGCGCGACAGGAAACTGACGTCGCAGCATCGCAGGAGGAGACATGGCGCAATGACCTTCCGAGTCCGGTTTCAACAGGTGGTTCCCCGTCGACCCTCTTCCGGTCCCAGACATGTCCGAAGAGTCGCTCGCTTCTCATGAGGTCACCGTATCGGTCATTCGGCGTCGGGTGTGGCTTGGGACGCGCGCCGTGCGAACCGCCACTGGAGAGCCTTCAAGTTCGTTACCACCTCCTGGTACTGTGGATTGCCGTCCCTTCGGGCCCTATCCACGTACTCCGCGGTGAACGCCCAGAACAACCCGAGCATGGCACCGGCACCGAACGCGAGAACCACCACCAGCTTGCGCCTGGGGCGGGCTTTCTTGACGGGCGCGACTGCGCTGTCGATGACGGTGATCAGGGGTGTGTCGTTGACTTCGCGAATGCGCGCTTCTTCATACGAGCGTGCGAGTGTGGTGTGGAGTTCCTGTTTCAGCGACACGTCCCACTGTAGCCGGTCGTGCTCGAACTGCAGTTGCGGTGACCGCCTGAATTCGCGGTTCTGTTCCAAGAACCGGCGCAGCGCATCCTCGGCTGTCCGCAGGTCCTGGCGAACCTCGGCCACGCGCAGTTCGATGAACTGGCGCTGTTCCGATGCGCGGGAGCGGCGTGTCTCGAGGTTGAAGCGGTTCAGGAGATCAACCGCGAAGTTCGCGATCGCCGCCGACAACTCCGCGTAGCGTGTCTCGACGCTCACCCCGACCATGCCGGTCTGCACGTTCACGCGGGCCGTGACGGCCTTCGCGAGCCGCCTCCTGCCTTTCTCGAGGCGGTCCGCGAGGTCCTTGCCCTCGATTTCCAGAATGTCCAACAACGCTACGGATTCCGTCGCCTCTTCCGCCCGAGGGGACGAAAAGGGCGTGAGTAGGATCTCGTCGGCGACGGTTCGGCTCCCGAGCAAATCGGCGTAGAACTGGGGAGATGTTGTCGCACCAGCGGTGGGGACTATCACCCCGAGTTGGGCCGCGAGGTTCGCGACTCCCGACGGGAGGCGAGTGGTTGGCTCCGACTCCGGCATGAATGCCACCGTGGCGCGGTACGTCGGGCGGACAATCAAGACAACGGCTGCGGCGAAAGCCGCCGTCATGAAGGGGACGCCGACAACTATCCGACGCCGCCTGAGAAGTACACTCGCGATCTCCAGGGGGTTGATCTCGTCGTGCTCTTGGGGATCTCGGGGCGCCTGATTCGGTTCTGTCACGGGGTTCACGGAACGTCACCTCACCACAATCGCAATAACCGCCACCGCACTCGTCAGCACCTGTGCGATCGTGCCGAGCAACTGATTGACGTTCACGCCCTCGCCTTCCGGCACCTC
>JAOTWK010000112.1 GCA_029862935.1 Gemmatimonadota bacterium
GACCCTGGCGAAGGCGCTTGCTGAAGGCGAGGGATACCGCTCGATCCATTTGCCGGGTGCGCCGGCCGCGGTGCACTATCCACCGCTCTATCCCGCGGTGCTTGCGCTGTTGTGGCGCGCGTGGCCCGACTTTCCCGCCAACGTCGTCCTGTTTCAACTGTTCGATGCTCTTGTGTTGGGTGCGGCGGCGTGGGTGATCGCGGTTCATTCGCGTCGATCGCTGCTGCCCGTGTCTGTCTCGGTCCCGGCACTCGTTCTCGGATTCAGCGCCTTCCCTCTGCTCACCATCGTCGGTGTGCGGTTCTCAGAACCCGTGTTTCTCCTGCTTCTTGCCGGAGCACTGCTGGCGGCCGATGCCGAGCGGGTGAACCCGCGCCGCGCAGGTGTCGCCGGTCTCCTCGCCGGCCTCGCAACACTGACACGGTCCGTTGGGCTCGCGGCCGTGTTCGGTATCCCCGTCGCGCTCTGGCTGCGTGGGGCCAAGAAGAGTGCGTTGACCGCGTTCCTCGTGAGCACGTTCGTCGTGCTCCCCTGGGTAGTGTGGTTGAGCATCCACGGTGGAGACATCGATCCGCGGATCGCTGCCAACTACGGAACGTATGGGCAGTTTGCGGGGCAGGCTGGGTTGAGTGGGGTGCTGTCGGGACTCGACCTCCGCGCCTTGGCGCCGCTCGGCCGCCTCTTGCTCCCCACGTTGCCGTGGGTGCTGACCGCTGCCTTGACCGTCCTGCTCGGACTCACGCTCGTTGTCGGGGGTGTGACGCTCGCGCGGCGCGTCCCGGCGCTCGTGGCGGCGCTACTACCTTATTTCGCGATCGTGACCCTGTGGCCGTACACGCCCGATCGGTTTGTCTGGGTTCTGCTTCCGTGGGTCGGCCTACTTGGTGCAGCGGCAGCCGTGCGAGCGTGGCAATGGGGCTGGCCTGCACGGTCGATCCTCTTGGTTCTCGCTGTCGTGCTCGTGATCGGATTCGGACGGCGTGAAGTACGCTCCCTGGGCGACCGCGGCTTTGCCCTGACGGCGGAACGCACGAGCGCGCCGTTTCGGTTGCTCACGACCGCGATAAGGACTGGTACGCCCGAAGGGGCCGTTGTAGCCAGCGACGGCGAGGCGCTCGTGTATCTCTATACCGACCGACGCACCGTCCCGTTGGAGTTGTATCGCTTGCGCGGGCGCGACTTCGAATCGTTGAGTGCGGAGGTGACGGTAGAGTTCTTCTGTGAGCAGGACGTCACCCACGTTGCCGCCTCGGTCCCGGCACCACTCCCCAACGACCTTGCTGCAGCACGTGAGTCAACGGTCGTGCCGCTGTTTCGCGTGACGAAAGGGCCGTCCCTGTTCGAGTTTCGGTGTTCCCAGTGACCCGTGGTCGTGCTGCATGGCTCGCAGCCGGTGTTGCCGCCCTCGTCTACGCGCTGGCTATCGGCAATGGATGGGCTGGCGACGACATGGTCGCGATTCGGGATAACCCAGCCGCTCACTCGATTGACGCCGCGCTCGACGCGTGGTTCGATCCGTATTGGCCTGAGGACTTCCGGTGGGCCGGACTGTACCGCCCGTTCACGATCTTCACCTACGGAGTGGATTGGAGCATCTCAGGCGGAGCCACGTGGTGGTTCCACGCGGTGAACGTCGCGTTGCACGCGTTAGTGACTGGGTTGGTAGTGATCGTAGTGGCTCCGTGGCTCCCCCCATTGGGGGCTTTGGCAGTCGGCGTGCTCTTTGCCGTGCATCCGGTGCACGTGGAGGCTGTGGCAAATACGGTGGGGCGAGCAGAGTTGCTCGTGGCGGTTGGCCTCCTAACCACACTGCTTGCGGCGCGACGCTACCGGCGGGCGACTTCTCCAAAGAGCCGCGCGTACTGGCTGACCGTGACCATCATGGCGGTTGCACTGGCGTTGTGCTCCAAGGAACACGGGGTCGTGGCCATTGCACTGTTGGCGGTCGATCACGTAATGGATACGGAGCGTTCAGACGGCGATGGAATCGCTCTGTACTGGGGTGTCGCGGTCGTCACCCTGGCCTGGCTCTTCCTGTGGCGCGGAATTGCTGGTGCCTACGTAGCAAGTGCCGGGCACGCCGGCCTTAGTGGTCTCACGCCCGTCGAGCGAGTAGCCACGATGCTGCCGGCGTATCTCGAAGTGTTACGGCTGCTCGCGTGGCCCTTTGCGCTGGCCTCGGACTACTCGCCGCAGGTCATTCCTATCCGCCCGGACTTCTCGTGGATCGCCGCACTGGGTCTGGCGTCGACGGCAGCAGTGATCGCACTCGGAGTGCTGTCAATCAAACGGGCACCGGTCGTGGCGTTCGGGGTTCTTGCCGCACTCGTGACCTACCTCCCGACCGCGAACCTCGTGTTCGTGTCGGGCGTCCTCATTGCAGAGCGTAACCTGTATCTCGCGGTCCTTGCGCCAGCGTGTGCGTTCGGTTGGGGAGTGAGCCGCGTGAAGGAGGGTCACTATCGGGTTGCGCCACTCGTCGCCGCGGCAGCGGTCGTGCTGGCGTTCGCCTTCCGCTCAGTCGAGCGCATCCCGTTCTGGGTCGACTCCGAGAGTCCAATCATTGGGGAGCAGACGGCACATCCCGAGAACTTTCAGACGAGGGTCGTGCTCGGGCGGCACGTGGCGGCCTTGGGTGATTCATCGTGGGCGCTTGCCGAGATACTCGTAGCCGGAGCGTTGTTGCCGAACGATCCGGCCGCCGCAATCCTGGCCACGCGTCACGCCGCAGTTCAGGGCCGGCATCGGCTGGCGTTCAGCGAAGCGCGGCGCGCGTTTGCGATGGCACCCCAGGATCCCGTGGTCATCAGCCAACTGGCGGCGGCGCACACGGCTTTGGGCGGTTTGGATTCCGCGCTGGCGATTCTGCGGTACGGAATCGATCCGTTGCCGCTGTCAGTCGACTTGGTCGAGCAGTATCGGAGCTTGCTCAGCGCCACCGGTGTAGCGCGATGGCGGCTGTTGCTGGTCGACGCGCAGCGGAGTTGGATGACGGGTGACGTGGTGAGTGCCTCCGCGAGACTCGATTCTGTGGCTGCTGAGGCCGCCTACGACTTCACCGACGCGGCCGCCTGCGCAGATGGCCGGCGCGCGTTCGGGGTGGTGCGCTCGCTGAACCCGGTTCTCGCCGAATCGCTCGCGCTGCAGGCCAGTGCTGCCCTGCCTGCCTGTCCGTTGGTCAGCAAATGATGTCGTAATGTCGGTAAGATGTTTTGATGATGTCGAAATCACAGCTTCTGAGTGGTCCGGTCCCGTCGATTTCTATGAGGTCTTGCGCGAGGCGGCGCGATTTGCATTATGAGAGCTTTCGTGCGCCCGCAAGCGCCGAGGCCCGGGCCCGCGAGACTGTCTAAGTTGTTTGATCATAGATATTTACGGTTTGGGCACCCGTTTGGAACGGAGATTGCCAATTTCATGGGCGGCAGCAATGGCCCTTTCTCGTCAACTCTACTGCTGGAGGAAGCAGATGTTTAACCGCAAGGGTTTCACCCTGATCGAGCTCCTGATCGTGGTGGTCATCATCGGGATCTTGGCGGCGATCGCCATCCCAAAGTTCGCCACGACGAAGGAGAAGGCTTACCTGACGGCCATGAAGTCGGACTTGAAGAACCTGACCACGGCCCAGGAAGCGTACTTCGCGGACAACGTCGCCTACACGACGAGTTTCGCGGCCACGATCTACACCGTCACGGCTGGCGTGACGGGACCCACGATTGCGCTCACGGGTGACGGCTGGACCGGTTCGGTGGGTCACGGCCTGACCGCCAAGACGTGCGCGATCTACATCGGTACCACCGCGCTTGCCCCGGCCAACAATGAGGGCGAGCCCAAGTGTACCCCGTAGCGTAGGCTGCTACCTGTGGCGGGCGGGCTTTCGGGCCCGCCCTGCCCGACCCCCTCGCTTCTACCGGACGCCAATGCGGCTCGGAGCGACCATGCGGACGACACGCGGACCAGACGGCTTCACGCTGATCGAGCTGCTGATTGTGATCGTCGTCATCGGCCTGCTCGCGACCATCGCGATACCCAAGTTCGGGTTCACGAAGGAAAAGGCCTACCTGGCGCAGATGAAGACGGATCTGCGGAATCTGGCGACCCAGCAAGAAGCGTATCTCTACGACAACAGTCAGTACACCACGTCGTTTCCCGCCACGGTGTTTACGGTGTCGAGCGGCGTGCAAGGGCTCGCGATCTCGCTCGATGGAGCCGGCTGGCAGGCTACGGTGGGGCACACCTACACGACGAAGACGTGTGCGATCTTCATCAACGCAACGGCCGTTGCTCCCGCCACGGATGACGGAGTTGCCGCCTGCACGCAGTAGTCGGTCGGGGAGATTCTGGTCTCTTGGCGGCAGGGCATTCCTGTCGCCTCTTTTTTTCGCCATAATGACCGCGTGACGTCAGATCGTTCGAGGAGCTCCGCCACACGCCGTCACAGCCTGAAGCGCGAGCTGCTGCTCAACATTGCGCTGATTGCCGGCGCGGCCATCTCACTGGCCGTCGTGACGGCGCTCGTGGGACAGCTGTTCCGACCGGGATTTGCGGTGATCGGACTCGTGGTGCTGATCGCTGCCGACACCGTCGTTTTTTTTCTGTTTGCGCGATACCTGTTACGGAAGCTCGTGCTCCAACCACTCGACGCCTTGATCGCGGTGACAGATGAGCTGGCCGGTGGTAACTGGAACGCTCGGGCTGCTCCCGCGGCCACGGAGGAGTTCGCCCGACTGGGCGAGCGGTTCAATCGCATGACCGATCGATTGATCAAGGCTCGAGCGGAGCTCGTGCGTGCGGAGAAACTCGCGTCCATTGGAAGGCTGGCGACCGGTGTTGCGCACGAGGTCGGCAACCCGTTGTCTGCGATCGGGACCTACGTCGACGTACTGCGACGGCGCAGTGCGGACCCAGAGCTCCTGTCGGCAATCGAGCGCGAAATGGACCGGATTGATCGCATCATTCGCGGTCTCCTGGCCTACGCCCGTCCGCGGGATGAGGCGCGTGGGGACGTCGACGTGGCGGCAGTGGTGCAGACCGTGGTCGAGCTACTCGAGCAACAGGGAGCGCTCACGGGTGTCGAGCTCTCGAAGACGATTGGTCCCGACCTGCCCGTCGTGTGGGGCAGCGTGCATGGTCTCGAACAAGTAGCCGTGAATCTCTTGCTCAATGCCATTGACGCTGCGCCCTCGGGAGCCATCACCATCGGCGCGGAGCCGAGACGCTTTCAGTCGAGCCTGGCTAGCGAGCGCCGACGCACCGATCGGCCAAGCGACGCCCTGCCGGAGCGCGAGATCTCCCCGCGACCCAAGCGGCCGGAAATCGAGGACGGCACGCCGGGTGTGCTGCTCTGGATCGCAGATTCGGGGGCCGGAGTTCCCGTCGAGGACCGGGACCGCGTGTTCGATCCGTTCTACTCGACCAAGGACCCCGGCTTCGGCACCGGCCTCGGCCTTGCCATCGTGCAGGGGACGGTGCATGAGATGGGCGGTCTCGTGTGGGTGGATGAGGCGCGTGAAGGCGGCGCCAATTTCAAGGTGTTCCTCCCGGCCGTACCGTCGGCCCGCCAGATGGCGCGGGGTGGAGAGCGAGAAAGCCGTTGAGAGTCCTAATCGTGGATGACGATCCCGGGCTGCGCCGTTCGTTGACCCTCCTGCTCGACGGCGAGGGGTTCCAAGTCACTGCCGAAGGCGATGCCGTCCGCGCGCTCGAGCGGGCGAAGGACGGATCGTTCGACATCATCCTGTGCGATGTCCGTATGCCGGTCATGGATGGGCTCGAGTTCCTGCGGCGCTACCAGAAGGCCGAGGGCGATGCCTTGATGATCATGATGAGTGCGTATGGCGCCGAGGACGCTGCGATCGAAGCCTTGAAGGAAGGCGCGTACGATTACCTCCCCAAGCCGTTCAAGTCCGATGAGCTGCTCCTGACGCTCAGAAAGGCGGAAGAGCGCGAGCGACTGCGCGGTCGCGTCGCGAGCCTCGAGGCGGAGCTGGCCCGCTGGCGCGACCATGATGTCGTGGCGGACTCCACGGCCATGCGTAACGTGATGGACCTCGCGACGCGAGTGGCCCCTCATGCCACGACGGTGCTGATCACAGGCGAGAGTGGCACTGGTAAGGAGGTAGTGGCGCGCGCGATTCACAAGATGTGCCCTCGACGGGACAAGCGCTTCGTGGCGGTGAACTGCGGGGCCATTCCGGAGAGTCTGCTCGAGTCGGAGCTGTTCGGCCACGCGCGCGGGGCGTTCACTGGGGCCACCGCGGACAAGACAGGTCTCTTCGAAGAAGCACATGGTGGTACACTCCTGCTCGACGAGATCGGTGAGCTTCCCCTACTGCTCCAGGTGAAGCTGCTCCGCGTCCTCCAAGAGGGAGAGATTCGCCGAGTGGGAGAATCCGCTGCGCGCAAGGCCGATGCGCGTGTCTTGGCGGCGACGGCACGGAATCTCGAGTCCGACGTGCGGGAAGGCCGCTTCCGAGAAGACCTGTACTATCGCATCAACGTGGTGCACATCCACATCCCGCCGCTCAGGGAGCGTCCGCAAGACGTGGACGGGCTTGTGGCCGCGCTCCTCGAACGGGTGAGCGCCCGGTCCGGGCGTCAAGTAACGATCACTGCCGACGGGCTCGAAGCGGTCAGGCGATCTCCGTGGCCTGGCAACGTGCGCGAGCTCGAAAACGCGCTCGAGCGCTCCGCCGTGCTGTCTCCGGACGGGGTCATCCAGGCCGGCGCATTTCCCGGAGCGGCGACGCGTGTCGGTGCGCAGGGTCAAGCACCGTCCGAGGCCACCGGCGAGCCGGTGCCGCTCAAGCAGGCCGTGGAGTGGGCGGAACGGGAAACGGTGCGCCGCGCGTTGGGGCAGGCCGATGGCAATCGGCGTGAGGCCGCCCGCCTTCTCGAGATCAGCGTCCGCAGCCTGTTCTATAAGCTCAAGCAACACGGCCTCGATTAGCGCAACATCCTGCAGTTGTGCAGCGTTTTGCACGTGCACGCCGTCGTGCTCATTCCCGTAAGTCATTCAATGACAACCGTTTAAGTTGTGGCACGCTTTTCGATATAGAGTGAGGGCAGACTTGGAGAGCGACTCATGAACAGGCGCGGATTCACATTGATCGAAGTGCTCATCGCCATCGGACTGGTGGCGCTGCTCACGGCGTTTTCGTTCCCGCGAATCGGGCGTGCACTGGCGCGGCAGAGCTGCCGCTCGGGACGAGGGGCCGTGGAGACCCTGCACTCCATGGCGCGCAACGTCGCGATTCAGCGCGGGCGGCGGGCGGCGATCGTGTTTCAGGGCAACACCGCCGTCGTCGTGTCGCGTCACCCCGTGACGGGAGCCGTCGACACCATTGGGAGCCCGTCGGACCTTCACTCGCGCTACGGCGTCACACTCACCACGAGTCGCGACACGCTGTTGTTCGATCCCAGAGGCGTTGGGATGGAGTCGAGTAACACCACGATCTCCGTCCAGAGAGGTCCGTACGTCGAAGGACTCGTCATCAGCCCTATGGGGAGGGTGCTCAGGTGAGGAAACGAAACGGCTTCACGATTATCGAGGTCCTGGTGGCGGTGCTGGTGTTGGCCGTAGGGATCTTGGGAATGGCAACAACCGCGGCACTCGTGACCCGTATGATCGGCCAAGGGCAGCGTTTCAGCGAGGTGAGTGCCGTGGCGGCGCAGCGGTTCGAGATGCTGCGTAGCCGTCCGTGCGCCACCATGGCGAATGGCAGTGCCACGCAGGGCCCGTACGTCTTGTCGTGGACTGTCGATTCGGTCGCGGCTGGCAAGGCGCGCTCGCTGCGGCTGATCGTGATCTCACCCACGACCCGTACTACACGGGCCGACACATTTGCGACCACCGTCCCGTGCTGGGAGTGACCATGAACAAGCGCGGATTCACGCTAATCGAGATGCTGATCGGCCTGGTGCTGACAAGCGTCGTTTCGCTGTCCATCTACCAGGTGCTGGTCAACAACCAGCGGCTCCACCGGGCGCAAACTGAGCGGGTCGATCTGAACGCGACGCTGCGGGCGGCTATTTCCGTCCTCCCGTCGGAGTTCCGGGAGATGAATGCAAGCGATACGGCATCCAGTGACATCGCGGCCATGTCTGCGACATCGATCACATACAAGGCCATGCGCACCTTGCACTTTATCTGCGCTCCGCCCGTGGACGGCGGATCGTCGGGCACGATCATCGTCCGACGGAATCCGGCGTTCGGGCTGCGTGGCTTGGAGGTCGGACGCGATTCGCTCGTGATCTTTGCGGAGAGGAACCCAAAAACGCGGATGGACAACCATTGGGTACACGCAAACTTGACGGCGGCGGTCACAGGCACGGCGTGCCTGGACGGTTCCGCCAGCGTCACGCTCACGCTGGACGGCGTCTATCCCAGCGGCGGCCTCGCCGGTGTGTCCATGGGGGCCCCGGTTCGCGGCTACGAACTGCTGCAGGTCCTCACCTATACCGACGGGTTCGGAGACGTATGGATGGGGGCGCGGCAGTTCAATAAAAGTGGTGGGTGGGGCACCACCCAACCCCTGTTGGGGCCGCTGCAAGTGAGTGGGATGCAGTTCAGCTTCTTCGATACGACCGGCGCGGTCACCACGACGGCGGCTGATGTGGCACGACTTGGGATTACGATCATGGGCATGACCCGCGAGCCGGTGCGCTGGCAGGGCAAGCTCGTCCGCGTGGTCGATACGATGACCACGCATGTGGCCTTGAGAAACAACGCCCGCTAGTCGACGCGGCGCTGCAGTGAAAGGAGTCGAGTCATGAAAGCGACACGAAACGAGCGCGGCGTCGCCTTGGCCATCTCGATCTTCGCCCTCGTGGTGATCGGTGGCTTGGTGGCTGGAGCGTTCTTTATGGGCATGCAGGAGCAGCGCGTGGGTCGGAACACCATTCGGTTCCAACAAGCCTTGACAGCGGCCGAGGAGGGCGCCAACCGCGAGATCGCCAATTGGGATCCGACGGTCATCAACCTGATCGCAATCGGCGACAGCGTCATGATTAACGGCACCGTGACGGGCGCAGGCGGCTGGTATCGTGGCAGCATACGGCGGCTCAACGACGAGCTGTTCCTCGTCCGCTCCGAGGGGTTCAGTGCTGACTCCGCGGCGCGGCAACACGTCGGCATGCTCGTGCGGTTGCGGCCGATCGAGATCAACATTGAGGCGGCCCTTCAGACGCAAGGCGCTCTCAAGATCGGTGGGTCCTCGCAGATTGACGGCTACGACACGACGCCGACGGGATGGACCTGTCCTGGTCTCGAGCCACCGCTGCCGGGAATTCAGATCAATGACTCGACACAGATCACCACCTCCGGCTGCAGCGGTCTGTCGTGTGTTACTGGGGTTCCCAAAGTCGAAGAGGACACGACCATTACCATGGACAGTCTCACGACGTTTGGCGACGCCACATTCGACGAGCTCCAACAGTACGCCACCAAGTGGTTGGGTGCGGGGAATTACCAGATA
>JAOTWK010000670.1 GCA_029862935.1 Gemmatimonadota bacterium
TCGCCGACGACGGGGAGCTCCTTACGGCGATGCGCGCCGTCGATTTCCGGTACGTCTTCATCGGTATCGAGACGCCCGATCCCGAACTGCTGATTCGCACCCAGAAGCGGATCAACACCCGCGCACCGCTCCTCGACCGGATCGATAAAATCTACGAGTACGGGATCTCGGTGACGGCTGGCTTTATCCTGGGCTTCGACGGCGAGAGGGCCGGGAGCGACATATCGATGATCTCGTTCATCGAGCAGAGCGGCATCGTCTTCAGCATGGTCGGGTTGCTATCGGCCCTGCCGTCCACGCAACTCACCCGCCGGCTCACCCGCGAGGGGCGCCTGCTCTCCCCGGACGGAAGGCTCGTGAGCGAGGAAACTTTCGAGTCCCGGAGCGGCGGGAACGACAACACCGCCGAAGGGCTGAATTTCGTCACCTTTCGCGACCGGGTGGAAATCTACCGGGAGCTGGCCAACGTGGTGCGCGCCCTCTACAACCCAAGGTCGTTCATGGACCGGGTGCTCGCGACGACGACGAGGATGCAGATTGCGCGCCGTCACCCCGTCGGCTGGTGGGAGTTCAAACGGATGGTACGCGGACTGTTCTGCACGCTGAGAGAGCTGGGTCTCGGGAAGGAGACGCGACGGCTCTACTGGCGAAACACCCTACGTAGCCTGCTCATGGGATGGCGAAAGTTTGAGTTCGCGCAGATGATGATGGCGACATATCCGCACTTTCAGCATCAGATGCCGCACGTGCTGGCGCAGATCGACGACTCGATCGAGTTCGACACCCATCTGGCCACCTACCCGCGCGCGGTCTCTGAAGAGTCCAAGGCTAGCCGGGCCGCGGGCGGAGGCTTTCCTATAGCGCGAGCCGAGCCGGTCGACGGCGGACTCTCCGCCGGATCTATCCCTCGGCCTGCTCGCCCACCCTTAGTACCGACGAGTTGATGCAGTAGCCTGGGCCTGTCGAGTCGGTGGCTGAAATGCTGCTTCTGGATCCACGCCCAACAGGAAATCATTGGATCAGATCCTGAGGGACCCCCACGAAACTAATCGTCTCGACGGCACCTGAGCGGCAACAGTTCGATGGAGTATTCCAAGCGTATATTGGAACTCACTTCGCCTGACGGACACTCGCCTCGTCAGTAATCGAAGGCCGACGAAGAACACCGACTACACCTTGCGCCTGTCCCCCGTGTTGGCCTGCATTACTCGATGCAGACGCCAGGCGTAACCGTGCGGCCCCACGAGCCAGCTTGCCACTACGCCTAAGGCAGACAGGATCAACAAGTTTGCGAACCGCTCCGGAACCCATCGATGGATGCTCGATTACGGAAAAGTGGGCGGTCATCCTTCCTCGTATAGACCCCCCTTTGGCAACTTGAACGATCACAATCTTGATCACCGATAGGGGCATGGCCCGTTTAAGGCTGATCGCCGGCTGTACCGACAGGTGAAGGCGATAGTCGCGGACGCCTTCCGTCGCAGCGAGGAACGTGAACGTGTCGCCTGGTAAGAAGCGCCCAGGGCCGAAATACTTTAGGAGCGACTGAGACATAACTGCCCCGGCCCGATTTCCCGCTCGCCAATCGGGTGCGCTTCAGACTACGCGCCGGCGCCGTGTGCGTGTCGTGTGTTGAGTCCGCTGAGCGCACCCAACTCGTCCAACAAATAGACATTGGCCGAAATGGCCTTTTCGAACACGCCCAGGTGGAGCGATTCGTTGGGTCCGTGGATTGAGCTCTGCGGGTCCAAAACGCCGTTGAGGATGAGGGGTAGATGGCCATATCGCCTTGCGAACAATGCGACGAATGGAATCGAGCCCCCGATTCCGACGTGGACCAAGGCGTGCCCCCAAGCCTTCTTGTAGGCACGATCCGCCGCGTCGAATGCAGGCCCCTGGGGCGAATATAGCCAAGAGTCCGCTCCTCCGGGTCTTTCCTCGATCCGGATTCTTACACCGCCTGGCGGGTCGGCGAGTAGCGCGTTCGATACCAGGTTCTTGACCTCCATCCTGTTTTGCCCTGGCGCAAATCGAATCGACAGCGTAGCGGAAGCCTTGTCGCGTAATGCGTTTTTTTCCAGCTCCGGCGCCGGCAATGTCGTTGACAGGA
>JAOTWK010000003.1 GCA_029862935.1 Gemmatimonadota bacterium
AACGCCTCGTCGGCGGCCCGATCCACTTCCGTCGAGACGTCATCTTCGATTCTCGTGAGCTCCGTCACGTCAACGCCGTCCTGCTTGAGGTACTCCTCGTACAGTCCAATCGGGTCCCGTTTTCCCCAATACGCAAACGTCTCGGCCGCAATCAAGTCCCGCGCTTCCTGTTCGTCATGGGTCGCGTGCCCCCCCATCCTGAAGGTCTCCGCAGTGAGAATCACGGGACCGTTGCCCTCACGGCAGTGTCGGCCGGCAAAGCGCACAGCAGCGTAGGCATCCAGTACGTTGTTGCCGTCGAACGCAAAGCCGGCGCACCCATACGCGGCATGCACGCCTTCGAAGCTCGACGGACGGTGGTGCTGCTGCACCAACGTGCCAAGGGCAATTTGGTTGTTCTGAATGATGAACACGACAGGAAGCTCGAGTGCTGTTGCCATGCAGAACGCTTCATGCGTCGGTCCAGACTTGACCGAGCCATCGCCGACCCACGTCAAGGCTACACCTGTCTGGCCTCGCATCTTGAAGGCGAGCGCGAGACCAACGGTGACGATGGGGACGTTCCCGATATTGGAGACCGGTTGCAGCACGCGGGTGGAGAAGTCCCCCACGTGTCCATCGCGACCTTTGGACGGCGAATCGTACGTTCCCAAGTATCCTCGTAACATGTCTGCCACGGACATGCCCATCTCGCAACATGCGCCAGCGTTGCGGATCATTGGGGCCACGATATCCGTCGTCCGATCCAGAGCATGGACAGGTCCAATGGTGACCGCCTCTTCGCCGGTCCCAAGCCATGCCTTGGAGATGACACCCTGACGGACCCACCGCTTGAGCATGATGTCGTGAAGCCGACTTCTCAGCATTCCGGCGTAGAGGTCGAGCTTGGCACCACGTTCCAGCGCCGCCACTGCTGCGAGTCGCTCTGCAGAGGCCTCCCAAGCGGCGGGATATGCTGCCACGATCTCGGGATCCGGTTGCCAGTTTACGTATTCGGGCGGATCGTACGCGGGAAACCGTTTCATGACTTCCTGTGTTGCCCTCGACGGAGACAGCGCCTAATATCTTCGACCAGTCCATCGGGAGCAAGACAGCGATCATGAACTGCGACGAGAATCACGCCCCATTCGTCCACGTCAGGCAGTACGCCAAGACGGTAGCTTTTGCAGCGACCCTCATGGCTTCTCCGGTTGCCGCCCTCGCCGCACAGCAGACCATCGATCCTGTCGCCGACTCGCTGGTGGGTCTCTGGACCGATTCCGTAGGGGGTATGCGCACGTTCGAAGCATTGCGCACTGCCGAATTCACTGTCACGACGTTCCTGTATGACACCACGACGACCCGACTCAAGCGGGCAAGGCCCCGATACGTCTGGCTCGCCAAGGGCTCATTCGGTGAGGCAACCCGGGTCGAACGCTGGGAGGGTGATGATTTCATCGTTCAGGGTTTTAACGGTCGAGATCCGGCCTGGGCAGTGATGAACGGGGAGTGGCTCAACGACTCGGCCAAAGACGCGAGCGAGGCACTGTACGTGGCACGTGACCTCTTCTATTGGATCGGCCTGCCCTTCAAGCTGCGGGACCCCGGTGTGCACCTCTCGTATCTTGGCTTGCGCGAGCGACCCGGATCGCCGTGGTCTGGAGAAAGAGACTTCGAACATCGCGCGCCGGATGGCCGGTACCACGCCGTTGCCGTGAGTTTTGGCGCGGGGGTCGGCGAGCATCAAGATGTCTTCACTTACTACTTCGCGCCGGGCTCTGGCTTTCCGTTGGAAGTCACCTACGTGGAAGAGGGCCGAGAGAACATCAATCGCCTTCTCTGGGGCCCAACGGCACGATCTGGCGACCTCGCCTTCCCACACGTCACGCGCCGCGACTTCATTACGGCATCGGGCAAGCGCACCAAGGCTCTTGTGATCGAGAACGTGACAGTGAATGCGGCGGTGCTGCCAGAGCGGTTCGAGCGACCCTGACGCGTCGAGGCGACTTACGCTAGCAGTCGAAGCAGCGCATCGCGATCGCTGCCTTCGGCCGCCTCGGCAAGTGCCTCCCCGAACGCGTGCGTGGTTGGGAATCGATCTCCCGGATCCGTCGCCATTGAGTGCATGAGCACTCCCTCGAGCTTCTTCGGGAAATCGGATCGAACCTGACGCAACGGCGTGGGCCTACCGCGGAGTCGGGCAATCATCATCTCCTGCGGTGTGCGACCTTGGAACGGTAGCTTGCCCGTGAACATCTCATAGCCCACGATCCCCAGCGCATAGACGTCGCTTCGCGCATCCAGGAGTTTTCCACGGATCTGCTCAGGGCTCATGAACTCCGGCGTGCCCAGGATGATCCCCGTAGCAGTGAGTTTGGCAACGTTCGGCGAGGCGCGGTTCTCTTTGGCAAGCCCAAAATCCATGACAATCGCTCGTTCGCGACCAGATGGATCCTGCACGAGCATGATGTTCTCGGGCTTGAGGTCACGATGCACGATGTTGAGTTGATGAGCATGATGAAGACCAGCACAGCACTGTACGAGGATCTCGACGCCTTGAAGGGGATCCATGGGTCCCTGCTGGACCTCACGATCGGACAGGAGCTGTCCGCGGAGGTACGGCATGACGAGATAGATCAGGCCGTCTTCCGTCTCGCCGAGCCGCTGAATCCGACACGCATTCGGGTGGTCGAGGCGCATCGCAAGCCCGGCCTCTCGGCGCAGGCGTTCGACGGCACTCTGGTCCTTGCCCAATTTCGGGAGGAGCACCTTGATCGCCACAGACTGACCGGTCGTGCGATCGCGGGCTTCATACACGAACGCCATCCCACCCTCGCCCAGCTTGCGCAGGATTTCGTATCGCTTGTCGAGAATCTGGTCCGTGAGGTTCCCGGCCCTGCTCATGCTGGGACCGGCTTTCGGCGCCCCGGCCTTCCGCACCAGGGTCTTTTGTCCGGGCTTGGGTGTGGTCGAAATCGGTTTGCCACCCGTCCCGCCGACATCCACCAAGGGACTGCCATCCTTGGGACAGAAACGGGCATCCCCCGCATACACCGTCTTACATCTCGGGCATCGGCGACTCATGACCGCACCAAGTTGCGTCCATCGCGCTTCGAACGGTAGAGCGCCGCATCCACCCGGGCCAGCACCTCTTCGGCGTCGACGTGCTCCTCGCTCTTGATCGTGGCAACGCCGACCGAAGCGGTAAGGGATAGGGGCTCGCTCTCCGGGGTAAAGTTATGTGTCGCGATGCCTTCCCGGATCCGCTCTGCCAACGCCATGGCGCCGGCGTGCGCGGTCTCCGGCAACAGCATCACGAACTCCTCTCCACCGTACCGCGCGACCACGTCGACCGCTCGAAGCTCCTTGCGAAGGAGACCCGCGACTTGCTGCAACACGTCGTCACCGGTGAGGTGGCCGCGAGTGTCATTCACCTGTTTGAAGTGGTCCAGGTCCACCATCAAGATGCTGAGGGCCAACTCGTAGCGGTCCGCACGCTCGAGCTCGGACTGGAGATGCTCGGTGAGTGCCCGGCGGTTCATACATCCCGTGAGCGGATCCGTCCGGGAGAGGAGTTGGTATCGCTCCTTGGCCGACTGCGCACTCTGCAGCGCGTAAGCTTTCTCGATGACGCTGACAGCAGTACGCACGACCTTCTCAGCAAGGGCGCAATCCTCGGGCGTGAGCCGTGGCTGACCTTCTACGGTGCGGAGAAAGAACACGCCAGTTTCGCCACTACTCATTCCGAATGGCACGGCAATCACGGAGCGAGTGGTGACCTCGACGCCGTCCCGATCCCAATTCTCACGCACCATCGCGTACAACGGATCCGATCCGACGTCGGCGACGAGGACGGGGCGGTTCCGTTCGAGCGCACGGAGGACCTCGGGATACCGACTCAACTGTACCTGGAGACTGGAAAGCGATGGATTCTCCGCGGCCACCACGACGGTTCCAACGGTACCCCCCGCCCGCGCCAGGATCATCGAGCACCGTTGCACCTTGAGTGCGCTCGCGACACGGTGGGTGAGAACGCGGTAGATACCTTCGGGCGCGAACGCTTCGGTCACCTCTCGCAGGATATCCAACATCTCTGCGTGTACGGCGGCTTCGCCGGCCCGCTGCTGGGCTTCTGACCGCGCTTCCCGAAGCGCCCGGCTCGCCCGGAGCTGCGCCTCAACCCGGGCAGCGAGCTCTTCGGTACGAAACGGCTTCGCGATGAAATCCGAAGCCCCAAGCCCCAATGCGCTCACAGTGGCCTCTTCGGGAGCTAAGACGGAAATCATGAGCACGGGAAGATCACGCCAGCGATCATCCGCTTTGACCTTCTTGAGGATTTGCAGGCCGTCTTCGTCCGGCATCAGAATGTCGAGCATGAGAAGATCCGGGCGCTCGCGTTCCAGTGTCGGCAGGACGTCTCTGCTCTCCTGCACCTGCACGACCTGATACCCACGCCGCTCCAGGGCAAGGGCCAGCGTGGTCAGCGTCGTGCGATCGTCATCCGCGACCAGGATCTTGGGAGAGGTCGTGGTCATCATCCTCTGCCGTCACTCATGGCTCAGTGCCTCGATCGCCCCAACATCCATGTTCCCTCCGCTCACAACGAGGACGAGTGGACCCTCCGGGCGGAGCACTCCGGATCGGAGCGCCGCCGTGGTTGCCGCACCTGACGGCTCCGCCAATACCTGTTCGTGGTGGTACAACCACACTGCCGCCTCGGCAATCGCCCGGTCGGATACCTTGACGGCATCCACGAGCTCAGCGACGTGGCTGAAGGTAACCCTCCCGACGGCGAGAGGCAGCAAGCCGTCCGCGATGCTACTCGTGCGGTTGAGGCGGACGGGCTGGCCGGCAGCGAGCGCGGCGTTCAGGGCCGACGCACCTTCCGGCTCGACCCCGGTCACCCGAGCGGATGGACGAAGCGCGGCAGTTGCGGTGGCGATCCCCGCGATCAGGCCGCCGCCACCCACGGGGACGGCGATGTGCGCGACCTCGGGCAGCGCCTCCACAATCTCAAGCCCGACCGTGCCTTGGCCAGCAATGATGTGTGGATGGTCAAACGGCGGGATCGGGGTGAACCCCTCAGACTCGACGAGCTCCATGGCGCGCCCAAACCGATCTTCTGAGGTCATTCCGGCAAGGAGCACCTCACCACCCCAACGTCGTACACCATCGATCTTGTGTTGCGGGGCAGTCTCCGGCATGACCACGACCGCCCGGATTTGCAGTCGCTGGGCGGCGAAGGCGACCGCTTGTCCGTGATTGCCACTGGAGTACGTCACGACGCCCCGCCGGCGGGCGGCGGGCTCAAGATGTCGTGCGAACGTCCAAGCGCCCCGGAGCTTGAACGCCCCAGTCGGCTGCAGATTCTCGAGCTTGAGGTATACGGGAACGCCGGCGACCGAGGTCAGGCTCGGAACCAGTCGAAGGGGTGTACGAACCGCCACCCCTTCGATTCCCTGAGCCGCGTCACGAATATCGTCGAGCGTGACGCGGGGGCCTGCCCTACCCAACTAGATCTCCATCTCCTTTTGGTCCCGACCCGGGACGACGACCTGCGCCTCCGTGCTCTCTTCGACCACCTCGGCATCGTCTTCCCGCACGACGCGCGCAACATCCACCACTGCGTCACCGGGATCGAGATTCATGATCTTGACGCCCTGGGTATTGCGGCCGATGACACGAATCCCCTCCACCGGCAATCGGATGATCACGCCGTGCCGCGTGACCAGCATGAGCTCGTCGTTGGGCAGTACTTCTTTGAGCGCCACGACCGCGCCCGTCTTCTCCGTGCGTTTCAGGGTGATGATACCCTTGCCACCACGCTTCTGGAGTCGGTAGTCCGACAGCTCGGAGCGCTTTCCCATGCCGCGCTCCGACACGACCAACAGAGTGGCGTCCCGCCGTATGACTACCATGCCAATCAACCGGTCGTCCGCTTCCAACTGGATACCGCGCACCCCGCTCGTGGAACGTCCCATCTTGCGCGCGTCCTTCTCACTGAACCGGATGCTCATCCCACTGCTAGTCGCGAGCACGATGTCGTTGGTTCCGTCGGTGACCTGAACATCGATCAACTCGTCGTTGTTCTCGATGTTGATGGCCTTGATGCCGCTCGAGCGCGGGTTGCCGAAGGCCGAAAGCACCGTCTTCTTCACAACTCCCTTCGCCGTCGCAAACATCAAGCAGTGCTGATCGCTGAACGCCCGCACCGTCACAAAAGCGGCGATACCCTCGCCAGCTCCGACCTGGATGAGGTTGATGACGGGCTTACCCCGCGCGGCGCGTCCTCCCTGCGGGATGTCGTACACCTTCAGCCAGTACACCTGTCCCCGGTCGGTGAAGAACAGGACGTAGTCGTGGGTCGACGCAATGAACAGATGCTCGACCCAGTCGTCCTCTTTGGTGCCCATCCCGTTCAGACCACGCCCGCCGCGGCGCTGTCGCCGATAGGTGGTAACCGGAATGCGCTTGATATAGCCTGAGTGAGAGATCGTGACGACCATATCTTCTTCGGCGATCAGGTCTTCCACGGAGAAGTCTCCCACGTCGGCGATGATCTCCGTCCTGCGCGCATCACCGTATTTCTTCACCAGCTCATCCAGCTCGCTCTTGACGATGCCCATCCGCTTCGTTCTCGACGCGAGGATGGCTTTCAGTGTCTTGATCAGCGAGTGTACCTCAGCGAGCTCCGCGTCGAGTTTGTCGATTTCCAGCGCGGTCAGTCGCGCCAGCCGCATGTTGAGAATGGCCTCGCTCTGCTTTTCCGACAGCGCAAACTGCCTGCGCAACGCCGCATCTGCCGAGGGTACGTCTTTGGCTTTGCGGATGATCTTGACGACTTCGTCGATGTTGTCTACGGCGATCTTGAGCCCTTCGAGAATGTGCTCACGAGCCTGCGCCTGCTCGAGGTCACATTCAGTTCGCTTGGTGATGACCTCGTGTCGATGATCGACGAAGGGCTGCAGCAGCTCTTTCAGGTTCATGACACGGGGCTGTCCGTCGACCAGCGCCAACATGATCGCCCCGAACGTCGTTTGCATTTGTGTGTGCTTGAACAGCTGGTTCAGTACGATCGTGGGGTTCGCGTCGCGCTTGAGCTCGATCACTAGGCGCATGCCGTCGCGGTCAGACTCGTCACGCAGATCGGAAATATCCGCGATCTTCTTGAGCCGCACCCGTTCGGCGATTTGCTCGACCAGCCGCGATTTGTTCACCATGAACGGGATTTCGGTCACCACAATCTGCGTCTTGCCCGTGGACTCCCGTTCTTCCACCTGCGCCCGGGCCCGCATCACAATCCTCCCTCGCCCCGTTTCGTAGCACTCCTTGATCCCGTCACGGCCATAGATGAACCCGCCGGTCGGAAAATCCGGTCCGACAACGTGCTTGCGGAGATCGTCAATGCTGCACTCTGGATGGTCGATGATGTGCTTCAGCGCCGCGGCGACTTCCTGCAGATTGTGCGGTGGGATGTTCGTTGCCATCCCAACGGCAATGCCGGATGACCCGTTGATCAGAAGATTCGGGAGCTTCGACGGCAGGACCGTGGGTTCTTCGAGTCGGTCGTCGAAATTGGGAATGAACGAGACCGTGTTCTTCCCAATGTCTTCGAGCATCGCCACGGCCAACGGGGTGAGCCGGGCTTCGGTGTACCGATAGGCTGCCGCGCTGTCACCGTCGACCGACCCGAAGTTCCCCTGTCCGTCAACCAGCGGATACCGGAGCGAGAAGCTCTGGACCATGCGGACGAGAGAGTCGTACACCGTCGTGTCGCCATGGGGGTGATACTTGCCGAGGACATCCCCGACGACGGTCGCGCTCTTCTTGTGCGGCCTGCCCGGTTGCAGACCCAACTCGTGCATCGCGTACAGAATGCGACGGTGTACGGGCTTCAATCCGTCTCGCACGTCCGGCAGAGCGCGTTGGACAATCACGCTCATCGAGTAGTCGATGAACGACTCCTTCATCTCGTCTTCGATGAGGCGTGGGAGAATGCGTTCGCGTTGGTTGGGTGCAGTCATGGTGACTCGGGCTGATTATACGAAAAAAGGGGCCGCGACCGACCCCACACGAGGTCTGTCTAATATACCGATTTCAAGGGGTGAAATCAATGGCCCGATGGAGCCGTAAATCTTTGTTCGACAAACGTTTAAAGCTACTCGCTGCCACTCGATCAACCGTTGCGGCCCCGCAAGCCACTTGCCGCTTCACGAGGCGGCTCGTGCAACCATCATCCGGGTGGGCGCATCTAATCGGGTGAGCCTCAACGCGCCGATGACGCAGCCCGCGAATCTCCGAGCGCGGCGATACGTAGTGTCGAAGGAATGAAGGAGCGACAACAATGGCACACGCAGCCGTAATGGTTCCCTGGGCAGTGACAGGTGCTCGCCCCACGACACCTCCCCAGACGTCGTACGTCGGAGGGTCGTCGGGCGCGCGCGCAGTTCGCACACGTCGGGGGTTTGCGCTGTTCAATGATACGGGTCACTACGTCGGCGCTATCGAGGCTTCGGTAGGCTACGTGACGTTCGGTCCAGGCGCGGGGACGGTTCTCCTACAACGCTCGAGTCACCGGGGCGCCGGCTGACGGGCGTCACCTCCGCCGACACCATCCCCGCTGCACACCTACTCGATTTCGACTACGACCTTTCCGATCTGCTGACCCTGCTCCAAACGGTGAAACGCATCTACCCCCTGGTCCAGGGGGTATGTGGAGTCGACAGTCGGCCGTAGGTGGCCCTGCCCGAGCAGTTCGACGATCTGACGGTACTCCTCGGCACTTCCCATCGTGGAGCCCATGATGCTCCACTGAAACCAGAAGAGTCTGCGGACGTCCACGGACACCTTCGGCCCGGTTGTAGCCCCGCAACTGACGAGCCGGCCACCGCGGCCGAGAATCCGCAGGGACCGATCCCATGTCGCCTCTCCGACGTTCTCGACCACGACGTCTACGCCACGTCTCTCGGTCAAGGCACGGACGACCTTGACGACGTCTTGTCGATCGTGGTTGATCGTCTCATCAGCACCCAGCCGCCGCGCAACTGCGAGTTTTTCGTTGCTCGACGACGTGACTACAACCCGCGCACCGGCGAGTTTCGCGATGGCCAGGGCCGTCGAAGAAACTCCGCCACCCACTCCCCAAATGAACACCGTCTCACCGGGACGCACCTTGGCTCGGGTCACCAGCATGCGCCACGCCGTGAGGGTCACGAGAGAATAGGCCGCCGCCTCGGTCCACGAGATCTCGGTGTGTGGGGCTGGTGGGGTGGGAATCCGCTCGAGGTTCTGCTCCGGGAGGACGATGAGCTCGCACAATGTTCCAGGGACGTGCTCACCGAGAAGCCCATAGCGTTCACACAACGAGTGCTCTCCGGCGAGGCAGTACTCACACCGATAGCACGAGACCCCTGGGTTGATCATCACCCGGTCGCCGGGTTTGGCCCGCGTCACCGCGTCACCGACCGCTTCCACGACGCCGGCGCCGTCGCCTCCGAGGATGTGGGGGAAGGTCAGTGACAGACCGGGGAGGCCGCGGAGCGTCCACAAATCGAGATGGTTCAACGCTGCGGCCTTGAGCCGAACCAACACGTCACCGGGTTTCGACACCCGGGGAGTTGGAACCTCGGTCACCTCGAGCTGCGAGCGGTCACCATGGCCCCGCATGACGAGCGCCCTCATATCATGCGAGCGGGTCCGCTTTGCGGGCACCGTCGCGCAGGCGCTACCACCGGAAGGCTGGCCGCACGAGCTGGTCCTGCTCTGCCTGTCGCGGCACCTCAACCGCCTCTCCACCGCCAAGCGGCAGGAGGTAAAGTCGCCGAGCGACCCTTCCACGGCTGCCCTTGGATTCGACCGTCACCGCCAGGAGATCGCCCGTCGGCGCAACAGCGAAATCGGTGACGACGAGAGTCGCATCCGTCAGAGCTTGCGTTTGCCCGTCGAGGCTCTGCTTCACGACCACGAACGTCGCCGTGCGACCGACCCGTTCTTCCTGCAGGTACAGCACCGTGTCACCACCGAGCCAGGCTGGGGCCCGTTGATGGGTTCCGGGACCCCGCGTGAAGTTCCTCTGATTCGCTCCGTCGAGATCCATGAGGTAGATCTCGTAATCGCTGTCACGAATCGACGTAAACGCAATGGTTCCACCATCGCGCGAGACCGTCGGTTCCAAGTTCGCCGCACCGCTGGTCAACGGGCGCTGGCCAGTGCCATCCACATTCATCACCCAGATCTGCGGCGTCCCGTCGGCATCGGACTGATACACGATCTTCTTCCCATCCGGCGTCCACGCCGGCTCCGTCTCGTTCACTGCAGTCTCGGTGATTCGTGTCGGATTCGCGCCGTCGGCATCCACCACATAGATCTCGAAATTCCCGTCGACGTTCGATGCATAGGCCAGGCGTGATCCGTCAGGTGCGTACGCGGGCCCAATGTCGTCACCCGGACCTGAGGTGACGGCGTTGAACTGCGTGGGCGTTGCGCGATCGAACGCGAAGATGTCGGCCGTGCCTGCCCGGGTAGAGGTCACGACGAGCTCGCCTTGCACGAACACTGCCGCCGTATCGGCGACGTTCCACGGCGTGCTCGCCACCACATCCGTCCGGCCATAGGAAATCGGCGTGATGGTCCCTTCAGGACTCACACGGGCCACGGAGGTATTCGATGACGTCCAGGTGACCCCAGTCGCTCTCGCCAGCGCGTTCCCCTGTGAATCGGCAAACGATGCGGTGAGCGTCACGCGATCGTTCGGGCTCATTCCCACGCGGTTCCGATCGAGCGCAAGCCCCGCCGCCACCACGCGCACATTCCACACGGATTCCCAGTCGCCCGCCGCGCGCGCCGTGAGGGTGGCGGTGCCGATGGCCTTTCCACTTGCCAGGGAGTCTCGCAGGCTGAAGCCCAGAACGGTTGTATCTCCCACCGTCCACGTGACCGGAGCATCGAGCACGAGGGTCTCGTCCGCCGCGACAGGCAACGCCTGAAACCGCTGCGTGCCACCCAGCGGAACGATCACGGTGTCCCGGCGGGTTGGGCGAACGTTGAGCCCAGCCAACTCGCGGTGCACTCGCGCCGGAATGCGGAGGTCCTGACCAAACCCACTCGCCCCGATCTCGGCACTACCCGCGGACATCGCCGTGACCACGCCCAGCGGGGAAACCGTGACGACGTTGGGATCCGTCGAGCCCCACGTGAACCACCGGTTCTCGACGCGTCGGTTTCCCTGTGTCGGGACAACGATGTCGACCGTGTCAGACCGAAGTGGGGACAGTGCGATCACCGGATCGGCAAACGTCCATGGCGCCAGGGCAACTTGTACTTGAATGCGCGCTTGCAGGCCGTTCTGCGCGGTTGCCTCGATCGCCCCAAGTCCCGGCGAGAGCCCCACGACCTTCCCCGTCTGGTCTACATCGGCTACGTCCGGCCTGAACGAGCGCCAGGTGACCGGGGAGAAGGCAGCGAGTGTGCCGTCCGCTTTGAGAAAGACCGGTCGGAGTTGCCGATCTTCCAGAGGGAACAGCGCCAGCTGCATCGGCTCGATTCTCAACACACTGGCGACCCCCGTTCCTTGGGGTCCTCTCGCCTGCCCCCCCGTGACGGTGACCTGGAGGGTTCGCCGGAGGCTCCCGACCTGCACGGTGACCGTGGCCGAACCGGGTCCCGTGCCGACCAGATTTGCCACACCGGGCGGGGCCGCCGCATCGATCTCCACGCGCACCGTTGCGCGGTCAGACTCCGACCAGTTGAAGGAAACCCTGGTCAACACGTCCCCACCGCTGCCGTAAGCCACCGCGAGGACTTCCTTCCGCTCGCCGAGCGCGAGCGTGACCCTTTCCGGAATGACTTGCAGGTCGGCAATGCGTTGGCCCAGGAGTTGGACCGGGGTCAGCGTTGCGAGCACTCCCAAGACACATCCAACTAGCTTCTCGTTTCGATGCATGACCTGCCGCCGTGATATGACCGTAAGTTACTATCGTTTCAGAAGATATCTTGGAACGCTAGAACCACCGCTCCCCAGTGTCAAGCGAGGTTTTCAAGCTGGTGCGCCAGTTCTTCGCGTTGGGACCCAAACCAGGCCTTGCCTTCGCACGGCCACACACGAAAACTACTAGAGGCAAACCGATCTCCCCGATGGAGGGCTGTGATGACCTTGAATTCTGATCCCAGCGGGACCGGACTGGGCGGTCCCGGTATGTGGGACCCAATGCCGCTGACGCCGCCCGTGAAACCGCCGGCACCGCGCGAGGAGCCGCAGTTCATCTGGACACAACCCGAGCCCGCCGCCCCTGCCAAGGAAAAGCAAGCGCCGGCGCAGGCCGCGCCGAAGAAGCGCACGGCAAAGAAGAAGGCGGTCAAGAAGAAGTCCGCAAAGAAGACGGTGAAGAAGAAGGTCAAGAAGAAAGCCAAGAAGAAAGCTGCCAAGCGCAAGAAACCCGTGAGAAAGAAGAAAGCGACGAGGAAGAAGGCCACCCGCAAGAAGAAGTCAGCGGGTCGCGCGAAGAAACGTCGCTAGGAAGAGGATGTCGCTCCGGCTCTCCTCTCGGTGAGTCACGCGCCGGCGCCGCGGTGGCGGTGGCCGGCGCGTCACTATTTGAGACAGCTCGCCATACTTATGGGGTCGCTTCCTCCAGGCTGCGGATTTCGCCACTGATCCCCTACGCTCACCCGTGAGTGCCACAAGCATGGAACAGCCCGCATGACCGTGCCCACGTCCACCCCTCAGGGGGCTCGTCGCATTCGCCCCCGAGAATTCCTCGTCCTTGTCAGCCTCGCGATCGGAATGGGGTGTGGGCCGGCAGAACCGTCGACCGCCTATGTGGGGGCAACCGTTTGGGATGGCACTGCCGGCGCCCCCATCCTCGATGCCGCCATTGTCGTCAGGGGTGGACGCATCGAACGAATTGGACCCGCCGCAAGCGTGGCCATACCACGAAATGCCGAGGTGGTCAGGCTCGATGGGACCTGGGTGATCCCCGGCCTGATCGATGCTCACACGCATGCCGAGCGCTGGACACTCAACCGGTTTCTCGCCTACGGTGTCACCAGCGTACGCGATGTCGGTGGCGTGCTAGACAGCATCGTGACCCTGCGCGACGAGGTCCAGCTCAATACAACCTTGGGCCCGCGCATGTTCATCGCCGGAGCAATGATTGATGGACCGCCTGCCACACGGCCTGACGCGATCGAGGTCGCGACGGCAGAGCAGGCACGACAGGCAGTGGACCGGCTCGTGACGTTGAACGCGTCCCACGTGAAGCTCTACACGCGGATCGATGAACCATTGCTGCGTGCCGTGCTGGACGAAGCACAGGCCCTCGATGTTCCGGTCACGGCACATCTCGGCAAGGTGGATGCGGTCACGGCAGCCAGTCTGGGACTGAATGCCATTGAACACATGACGGGTGTCGTCGAAGCGTCCGTCAGCCGGCCAGAGGCCTATTTCAATGCGCACGATGACTTCTTCACCGGCTGGAATCGCACGGAGTATGATTGGGCCACGCTGGACTCAGCTGCAATCGAAGGGACCATCCGCGAACTGCTGAATCACGGCGTGACCATCGTCCCGACGCTTGCACTTCACGAAGCCTATAGCCGGCTGACCGATGCCGCCTACATCGCGCGACTCGACCTGTCAGGCGTGCCACTGGACGTACAGATCGGGTGGGACATTCCAGATCTCGTCAGGCGAGCCGGACTGACGGCAACCGACCTCGCCAACCTGCGACGCGCCCGCGCATATCAAGATCGCTTCGTCCGCTACTTCAATCGAGCTGGGGGCGATATCGCGGCAGGAAGTGACTCGCCGAACCAGCTCCTTCCGCCTGGCGCGAGCCTGCACGATGAACTCCAGTTGCTCGTGCGTGCCGGGCTGTCGCCGCGAGATGCGTTGCTCGCCGCCACGCGAACACCAGCACGCCTTATCCGGGCCGACTCGCTCGGTGTCCTGCGGTCCGGCGCGGTCGCTGATTTCGTTGTGCTGAACGCCGATCCTCTCCTCGATATCGCAAACACACGACGCATCGATCGCGTCGTCTTCCGCGGGATTGTATATGCCCCCGCGGAGCTCATGGTGTGGAACTGAGATCATGCTAAAGCGCCTCATACTCCTCTTGGTCCTGGCAGGCACAGCCTGTGGGCCTTCGGATCGCCTCGACTTCATCCTAGAGAACGGATGGGTCGTGGACGGCACCGGCAATCCACGATTCAGAGCCGACGTCGGGGTACGAGGCGATCGTATTGCGGCGATCGGCCACTTGACCGACGTGCCGGCACGACGCAGGGTCGACGTTTCGGAACTGGTGGTCGCCCCGGGGTTCATAGACATGCTTGGATGGTCCGATATCAAGCTGTTGGCGGATGGCCGCGCGGTGAGCAAGATCACCCAAGGCATCACGACGGAAATCACGGGCGAAGGCACTTCGGTGGCGCCGCACAGCCCTGCGACGATCGAAGAAGATGCAGACTATTACGCGCGCCTCGGTGTCGTCGTCGACTGGAAAGACTTGGACGGCTATTTCACGCGTTTCGAACGATCGGGCTCGGCGATCAATCTGGCATCATTCGTGGGAGCGACGCAGGTACGAAAGGTCGTGCTGGGAGACGCCGATCGCGCACCAACTCCCGACGAGCTCGCGCACATGGTGGCGCTGGTGGACAGCGCGATGCTGCAGGGTGCATTGGGCGTGTCGACATCACTGGTCTATGCCCCGGCCTTCTATGCGTCGACGGACGAACTCGTTGCCCTCGCCCAGGCCGCACAACGCCATGGCGGAGTCTATGCGACGCACCTGCGCAATGAAGGCGCGGGCATGGACGCCGCCTTGGATGAGGCCTTGGCAATCGCCCAGGCCGCGGACATCCCGGTGGAAATCTGGCATCTCAAGCGAGCAGGAGAAGCAAACTGGGGCGACATGGCCCGAATGCTTGCCCGGCTCGATTCCGCACGTGCTGCGGGGATCGATATCACCGCAGACCTCTATCCATATCAAGCCGGCGCGGCGTCGCTGGGGGCGAGCATTCCCCAGTGGGCGCACGAGGGCGGTACCGATTCGCTGATCACACGCTTGCGAGATCCAGCCGCCCGGGACCGCATCCGCGCCGAAATCACCGGGCCCAGCATGGGGATCCAGAATTTCTATCGTGACGCCGGAGGCGCCAACGGGGTCCTCGTCGCAGGCGTGTTCGCCGACTCCCTCAAGTACCTCGAAGGCAAGAGCATCAGGCAGGTGGCCAGCATCTGGGGGGTGAGCCCCGAAGATGCGTTATTCGACATGCTGATCAAAGACGCGGCCAATACGGGCGCCATCTACTTCATGATGCAGGAAAGCGACGTTCGTGAGGCGATTCGCGCGCCGTGGACGAGCTTTTGTACGGACTACGGCGCCGTAGCCCCCGACGGCATCCTCTCGACCGACCAGGTCCACCCCCGCGTCTACGGAAGTTTTCCCCGTGTGCTCGGCCGCTACGTCCGTGAGCATCAGCTCCTGACTCTGGAACTCGCGGTCCGGAAGATGACATCGCTGGCTGCACAGCGGGTGGGTCTCTTCGATCGAGGCCTGCTGCGACCTGGGCTCGCTGCGGACATCGTCGTATTCGATGCGGAAAGTATTATTGATCGTGCCACCTTCGAAGACCCTCACCGGGTATCGGACGGTATGCGCTACGTGCTGGTCAATGGTGTCATGGTCCTGGACGACGCTCGGGTGACCGACGCTCGTCCTGGACGGGGGCTGCGAGGTCCAGGATGGACCAGCCGCAATTAGCCGAGGTCTAATCCGCTACCTTTAGCGCAGTCGTCCACCATCGCGGATCTCCGTGGTCGGTACAGCGATTATTCAGCACCAACCGTGTTTCGGGAGAGGTCGTCGATGCCCAACGCCCCGCGTGATCAGCGGCCGCGTATTCGGCTGACGACGCTGTCACACGGCGCCGGTTGAGCCTGCAAGCTCGGCCCGGCCGAGTTGATGCAGGTACTGCGTCATGTGCCAGCAGTCGAAGATCCCCGGGTGCTCGTCGGCTCCCTGACCCGGGACGATGCCGCCGTGTATCGTGTGGATGACGACCGTGCGATCGTTGCGACAGTCGACTTCTTCACGCCTATCGTTGACGACCCCTACACGTTCGGTGCGATCGCGGCGACAAACGCCCTCAGTGATGTATATGCCATGGGCGCGACTCCCCGCTTTGCGCTCCATCTCGTTGCATGGCCACGCGAGCCGGAGATCCTCGAGCTCGTGGGCCCCACTGTACAAGGGAGTGTCGACAAAGCGCGCGAAGCCGGTGTCTTCATTCTTGGCGGTCATTCGATCGAAGACCGTGAGCCGAAATTCGGAATGGTCACGATTGGCGAGGTCCGACCCGATGACCTCCTGACAAACGCAGGCGCCCGCCCCGGCAATCGACTCGTGCTGACGAAGCCCATTGGGACAGGCATCTTGGCAACGGCCCTCAAGCAGTCACGCATCTCCGAGCAGGACATGTCCGAGGCCGTGCGTGCCATGACGACCCTGAACGCCAGCGCCGCAGCAGCCGCACGCACGGTTGGATCTGCGGTGCGGGCCGTGACCGACGTGACGGGGTTCGGCCTTGTCGGACACCTTCATACCATGCTGCAGGCAAGTGGTATGGCCGCAGTGGTGCGGGCCGACGCGGTCCCGTTGTTCGACCGCGTACGCGAGCTCATCGGTGAAGGTGCCGTACCTGGTGGAACCCAGCGCAACGTGACCGCTGGCGACGCGTACGTCCGGTGGGCGTCCGAGATCAACGAGACTGTCAAGACGGCCCTCTGCGATGCGCAAACCTCCGGTGGCCTCCTCATCGCGGTGGATGCCGACGCCGTCGATCCGCTCTTGATCGCACTTGAGGAACGACAGACCGCGGGCGCAGTCATTGGGGAGATCGTCGCCGGAGAGCGCGGAACGGTGGAGGTACGTGGTGGCACAGAGTAAGCGCCCCAAACGGTTCATTCTCATTCACGCGGACGAGAGCTGTCTACGAAATGGTGCGGAGGAGGCGACCCCAGGTGGTGCCGGTGTCCTCATCGAAGCCTCCACGCCAGACGGTATCGCACGCCGGGACGTGTTCATCTGCGCTCCGGACACCACCAACAACCGGATGGCCCTTGCCGGAGCAATTGCGGCATTCGCCCTCCTTTCGCAGCGAGGACGACGGTATCGCGTGCTGTTGGTGTCTGATTCCGAGTACCTGGTCAAAGGCATGACCGAGTGGCTACCCACGTGGAAGGCACGCGGATGGCGACGGAAGGGTGGCAAGATCGAGAACCTGGAGTTGTGGCAGAAGTTGGCACAAGCTACCGCCGGACACCACGTGCGCTGGCAGTGGGTACGTGGCCACGCCGGCCACCCCAAGAACGAGTACGTCAACGACCTGGCGATGAGGGCCGCGGCAGAGCAGCTACACTCGAATGGTGCAGAACCATCCCATTTTGAGGAGTGGCTGTCCGAGCGACAGAAACGGAAGATGTTCGCAGGGTACGATCCCGATGACGACTTTGCCGAGTGCGAAATGAACATGGTTGGAGAATCATGATGGTGTACAAGGACAGCGTGGCGGAGAATACGCACGCCCTGAACGTGCTGCCCGACGGAGCGCGGCCCCCTACCACGCGGATACCTCTCTACGAGGTGTACATGCGCATGGCCGAGGAACTCGCGAAACGCTCGACCTGCAGTCGACTGCAGGTGGGCACCGTGATCACCGACGCGCGCCTCGAAAACGTGCTGGCCATCGGGTACAACGGTAACGCCAAGGGTCTTCCCAACCGGTGTGACTCGACGGTCCCAGGAAACTGCGGTTGCATCCACTCGGAGGTGAATGCGCTGGTCAAGGCACCTGGCGGCCGGACGGATAAGGTCGTCTTTCTGACCGACAGTCCGTGTGTCATGTGCGCCAAATTGATGATCAACTCCGGGGTCAGCCACGTGTTCTACCGCCGGCTCTACCGTGACCCGAGCGGTGTCGAGCTGCTCGCCGCACGCGGTGTCACGCCTGTGTTGTACGATCGCTGGGCGAAGGAGTGGAGATAGGACAGCTACAATGGACGATCTCGACCGACTGTTCAACTACTTGGTGGCCCATCTTCAGGAGACCGCACCCGGCCGGCTCTCCAAGTCGTGGCAGGTGTCAGAGCTGTATCAGCGGCTCATTCCCTATCGCGCACACCGACGGCAGCTTGGCTTTGAGTCGATTGAGGATTATGAGATGGCTGTTCTGCGCCTGCTTGCCGGGGAGCGAGGCTACGCCAGCCTGGAGCCGGCCGACGCGCAGGAAGCTCTCGCCGCAGAAATGGCAATGGCGCATCCCAACCCCGGTTCGTTTCGCGAATTCGCGGCGGCAACCATGATCCTCGACTCGAGCGCTGTTCGCCGCGTCGCTCATTCGGACGACGCCTATGCGCCTCCTCCCAAACCGGCGCCGCCGGAGACCGCACCGCGCAGCGCGCCGCCACCTCCGACACCTGTGCTCCCGATCGCTGTGGGCGACACCACAGCCGAGATGCCGACCACCGAGGTGTCGGACCAAAAGCGGGCGATCGTGTTCGAGCCGGTGCCGGGCACATTTGCCTGCCCGCACTGTGCCCGAGCACTGCCGGCGGAACGCGAGGCGATCTTCTGTCCATTCTGCGGAGAGCAACTCGACGTCGCTGACTGCCGGACCTGCGGCGAGCCCATCGCACCAGGATGGAGCTTCTGTCTCGCCTGCGGGGCAGTGAATCGACGAGGGCGGTCGGCGAACGACGGATGACGGGTCGACGGCGCCATTTCTCCATCGCCACCATTCCGGGAGACGGCATCGGCCCGGAAGTGCTCGATGCCGCCCTGCCGGCAATCGACTCGGCGGCTGCGGGCAACGGGGCGGAGATCACTTGGGAGCGACTGCCTTTTGGCGCAGACCACTACTTGGCAACGGGCGAGACCCTGCCAGACGAAGCGATTGAACGACTCCAGACAACTGTCGACGCGATCCTAGTGGGCGCACTCGGCGACCCCCGGATCCCAACTCACGAACACGCTCGGGACATCCTCCTGGGGCTGCGGGTCAAGCTGGACCTGTATGTGAACTTCAGACCATGCCGCCTCCTCCATCCAGATCTGTGTCCGCTCAAGACCGCGTCCACATCCGTGGATCGACTTGGTCAGCGAGGGCGAGCCATCGACTTTACGATCTTTCGGGAGAACACCGAGGGCATGTACCTGGGTCGTGGCCGTTCCAGCGGAGAAGGAACAGCCGCCGAGGAGCGGATCGCAGAAGAGATCCATACGGCTCCGAAGGTCGACCGCATCGTCCGCGCAGCGTTCGAATGGGCACGTGCAAACGGCCGGCGACGGATCACCATGTGTGACAAGTCCAATGCCGTGCCGGCTCACCAGCTGTGGCAGCGGCTGTTCACGGAGATCGGCCTGGAGTATCCGGAGCTCGAGCGTGAACATCGATACGTGGATGCACTCGCCATGGAGCTCGTGCGCACCCCCGAACGCTTCGAGATCATTGTGACGAACAACTTGTTCGGCGACATCATCTCCGACCTGGGTGCGGAGCTCGTGGGCGGCCTCGGGCTTGCCCCTAGCGCCAACCTGCACCCCGGACGCACGGGGCTCTTTGAGCCAGTACACGGCTCGGCGCCGTCACTCGCGGGCAAAGGAATCGCCAACCCGATGGCTGCCGTCCTCACCGGAGCGCTCATGCTGCAGAACCTGGGCCTCAGCGAAGGGGCGCATCGTTTGGTCTTGGCTGTCGAGCGGGCCGTGGCAGAAGGCGTCACGACACCAGATATTGGGGGTACCTCTACGACGGCAGACGTCGGACGATTTCTGGTACAGCAGATCGCCGGGAGCCCATGAACGAACTCGTCCCCGACAAGGCACGCATTGACCGGGCGGGGCTCGAACGGATCATCCGCCGGGCCGCTGAGCTCCAAGCGCAGGAGCGCGACATCGGCGAGGGGCTCACCGAACCCGAGCTCATGCACCTCGGTTACGACGTCGGCATTCCCGCAGCCTATTTGCAGCGAGCCCTCCTCGAAGAGCGAACGCGCGCCATCCAGCTCGACGATTCCAAGCTCGCCGGCTGGCTCACGGGGCCCCGCCAGATTGCCGTGCAGCGGTCAGTTCCCGAAAACGCGGAGGGGATAGAGGCTGCGCTCGGGCGCTGGATGATCGATGGGGAGCTGTTGAGCGTGAAGCGGCGATATCCCGATCGAACCTCATGGGAAGCGCGACAGGACATGTTCTCCTCGATCAAACGCGAATTCAAAGTCGGCGGGCGGCCATACCGACTCGCGCGGGCCAAAGAAATTGTCGGAACAGTGACCGACCTCGAGCCTGGCCGCAGCCATGTCCAGCTTTCGGCAGATCTCTCCAACACCCGACGTTCGCATCTGACGGGTGCTGCAACGGTGACGGGTATCGGGGGACTGGCGACGGCCATAGGCGTGACCCTTGGCGTCGCCCTGCCAGTCGCACTCCTTCCCATAGGATTGGGACTCCTTGCCGGTCTCGCCATCGCGCGCCACCGGCGGAGTCGGGTAGAGGAGACACAGGTTGCGCTCGAGCAAGTCTTGGATCGTCTGGAGCACGGCGAGATCCCGCGGTCCGGCAAGCCGGCGCTCGGCGGCGTGGGTACCATCAAGCGCATTGCCGACGAGATCAAGAGGAGTCTCGGTCCATGACGATCCCGCGGCGAGCGAGGATCGCCAAACGCTGGCGCTCCCAACTCACGGTGTGGACCGGAGTAATCGCGTTGGGTGCCTGCGGAGCGGTCAACACGCGCCCCTACCTCACGCCGCTCCCTGGGGCACTCATAGACACGTTGCAGACCGACCCGATGGTGGTGATCGAACAGGTTGCGGCCCAAGTGACCGCCGAAGGGGTCACGATCCGCATCATGGCCGCCGCCGAGGGGTTCCTAGAAACGCGTTGGCACGAGCTTGCTTTGTCCGCTGACGAGGACGCGAGCGTGCGCGACTCCCACTCGACAGTCCGTTTCCGCTTCTTCGCCGATCCCATTGGAGAACGTCAAACACAACTGACGTCCGAAGCGGTGACACTAGGCCTTCTGGACCCTTCACTTCCCGAACGAGAACGCGAACGGCTCGTGCCTTCTGACCATCCAGGCAGCCACCTCGCGCGTCGAATCGTGGCTGCCGTTGCGGCGGGACTGGGGCCACGAAGGCCATGATCGATCATCCGCACGACGTTGCGGGGAGCGTCGCCTCCGCCGATTGCCGCGACTGGGATGCGCTCGTCATCGGTGCCGGTCCGGCGGGGACCACGATCGCGCGCATCCTGGCAGGGCGCGGCTATCGGATCTTGCTAACCGACAAGCGACCGTTTCCGCGGGACAAGGTGTGCGGAGACGGCCTGATTCCTGACGCCCTCAACGCGTTGCGGCGTGCCGGGCTCCACGACGCGGTGCAGGAGCGGGGCTTTGCCACCAACGTGCTGTCCGTGTTCAGCGCCTCTCGAGTTCGCGTCGACTTGCACGGCCAATTCCTGACGTTGCGTCGAAGGGAGCTCGACCAGCTCATGTTGGAGGCCGCCCTCGAATGCGGAGCCGCATTCCGGGTCTCAAACGTGGACCACCTCGAGGACGACGGTCGTGAGATTCGCGCGACACTCTCCACGCAGGCGACGCCAATCCGTGCTCGTCTTGCGATCCTGGCAACCGGATCCGATGTCTCACTCCTCGCGCGGCAAGGGGTCTCTGTGCAAATGCGGCCCAGTGCGGTGGCCCTGCGCTGCTACGTTCGATCTCCATTTACCATCGACCAGCTCGTCATGTCGTTCGACCGCTCGATTGCCCCCGGCTACGCGTGGATCTTCCCGCTGGGGAACGACGCATACAATATTGGTTGCGGCGTCTTCAATCGGGACACCCACGGCCGGCCTGTGAACCTGCGACACACCTTCGAGACCTTCGTCTCGCGGTTCCCATTAGCACGGGAACTCTGGCGTGCCCGGATCGATGCAACACCACTGAGAGGGGCACGTCTCCGCTGTGGTCTCGACACGTCCGCCGCTTTCAACGGCAGGAGAACGATTGCCATCGGTGAGACAATCGCGGCGACGTTTCCCTTCACCGGCGAAGGCATCGGCAAGGCAATGGAAACGGGCGAAGCTGGAGCCCCGTACGTGGCAGCGGCACTAGCGCATGACGATTGTCAGCGGCTCGCGGCGTTTCCTGCCCACCTCGAATCGACGCTGAGACCCAGGTACAAGGGATACAGAATCGCCGAGAACTGGTTGGCCCATGCCTGGCTGGGGGACTTCGTTGCGCGACGTCTGCGACACAGCCGGACGCTACGTCGAAAGGCGGCGGGCGTGGTGAGCGAAACTACCGATCCGCAATCAATCTTTTCGTGGAGGGTGTTCCTCCCGGAGCGCCTTACGTGACGGTCAGTGCCACTGTCTCGGCAGCGAGCCTTCGCAGTCGAGAGGGATCGGATCGCGCTTTTTGCGACGCCATGCTACCCAAGGTCTCGCGTACCTTTGCGATCTCCATTCGTCTGTTGCCGACAGGTTTGGAGCGCCCGGTCCTCATCTCGTACCTCCTGTGTCGTATCGCCGACACTATCGAAGACAGCCCAAACGTGGCCGCCGAACGCAAGGCTGAACTGCTCGGCACGTTTGCCAGCACACTCGATCCCGACGCACGTCCAGCGACTGTGCTCCGCGAGACCTTTGCTGCCCCGGCCAATGATGAAGAGATGCTCGCCCGGGAGGCCGAGACGGTCCTGCGCGAATACCGCCGACTGCCTTCCGAGCAGCGGCGCGCCGTGCAGCCGTGGATACAAGAGATGTGCGGGGGAATGGCGGAATTCGCGTGCCGCCACGGGCAGTCGTATCAGACCCGAGTCGCCGCCCTATCTACCATGACGGAACTTGAGCGGTACTGCTACTTCGTGGCGGGAACCGTGGGGCACCTTCTCACGCGGCTCTTCGAGGGTCACGGAGCGGGCTGGACCCAGCAGCGCCGTGAAAGGCTCGAAGGACTGGCGACGAGCTTCGGTCTCGGACTCCAGCTCACGAACATCATCAAGGACGTTGCTGACGATCGTCGGCGAGGATGGATCTTCGTCCCGCAGGAGCTCTGTCAGCTCGAGGGTATCGACCCGGCACATCTCCAGGACGCGGCACACCGCGAGGCCGGACGAGGCGTAATGCAGTTGCTGATTGCCAAGGCCCAGGGACACCTCGTCGATGCCTTGGAGTATTCCCGCACGCTTCCCCGCCGTCAGTACGGGATCCGGTTGTTCTGCCTTTCTGCTCTGTATTTCGCCGTCCGAACGCTCCGACTGGCCGAGGGCAACGACCGGCTGCTCGACCCAGCGCACCGGCTCAAGATCTCCCGCTCGGAGGTATACCGGACACTCACAGCAGCTCGGATCGTAGCACCGAGCAACACGCTGGTTGCATGGTACTTCCGTACCCTCGCCGGCAGCGACTGGAACGCGACCTCTCGTCTCTGACGGCACCGAGACACCGCCAGCGGACTTCGCACCCACAGTTGCCAGGAGCACCGAACGCGCGATAATTCGGATAGTCGGTTTCCGTTTGAATCTCTTGATGGTGGGGGTGGCCGTGAAGCAGTATTTGGACCTGCTCCAACACATCGTCGATCGGGGCCGGCCCAAACAGGACCGGACGGGCACCGGCACCTTGAGCGTGTTCGGCTACCAAATGCGATTCGACCTTGCCGACGGCTTCCCGCTCGTCACGACCAAGAAGGTCCATCTCAAGTCGATCATCCACGAGCTCCTTTGGTTCATCAGAGGAGACACGAACGTCCGCTACCTCCAAGATCATGGCGTGAGCATTTGGAACGAATGGGCGGATGAACGGGGAGATCTCGGACCGGTGTACGGCGCCCAGTGGCGTTCCTGGCCCACCCCCGCAGGCGGGACGATCGATCAGCTTTCCCGGGTGATCGACTTGATCCGTTCGGATCCGAGCTCGCGCCGGATGGTGGTCAGTGCCTGGAACGTCGCCGACCTGGAATCGATGGCGCTGCTTCCCTGTCATGTGCTGTTTCAATTCTACGTAGTGGAAGACGCGCTCTCATGTCAGCTGTACCAGCGGAGCGCCGACTCGTTCCTGGGCGTGCCTTTCAACATTGCATCCTATGCTCTACTCACCATGATGGTTGCACACGTTACAGGATTGCGGCCCGGTGAGTTCATCCACACGTTCGGGGACGCTCACCTCTACATGAACCATCTCGACCAGGCGCGACTCCAGCTTGGACGCGCCCCCCGACCACTTCCGGTCATGTGTCTCGATCCGGACGTGCGATCCGTGTTCGACTTCACCTTCGATGACTTCACACTCGAGGGGTACGACCCGCATCCTCGCATTCCGGCGCCGGTGGCCGTGTGATCCTCTCTCTCATCGCCGCGATGGCGGAGAACCGAACGATCGGCCGTGATGGCGCTCTTCCCTGGCACCTGCCGCGGGACATGCGTCGGTTCAAAGAGATCACGATGGGCCACGCCGTCATCATGGGTCGCAAGACCTACGAGTCAATGGACAAGCCGTTGCCCGGACGCCGGAACCTCGTGCTCACCAGGCGCCGTGACTACCGCAGTGCAGGGATCGAAGTCTTTCCGACGCTGGATGCGGCACTGGACGCGGCCTCTGGAGACCTCGAGGTCTTCGTTGCCGGTGGGGAGCAGATCTACCGTCTCGCGCTTCCCCGCGCCGATCGTATCTACCTCACAATGGTGCACCGCCCCTTCGACGGCGATGCCGTGTTCCCCGAGTTCGAGTTGGACGATTGGCACCTGGAAGAAGACGTCCGGTACGAGCCCGACGCCCTCCATCTCCACGCCCACAGCTTCCTCCTCTACTCGCGCGCCGCGCGCTCCACAAGACGACGCCAGAGGCCGTCCGGCACTTCCTAACCGGTCCGAAACCGACCTCTCAAACCACTCCGGACACCACCTTCGGATGGCGCCGTCGAAAAAAAGTCGCGAAAAAAGTATTGCGCATCTCAACAGCTTTTCGTATCGTGTTGCGCAACACGAACTTGGAAAAGGAATCGATGCGCATCGGACTCGCGTTCAATCAACGTCCCGACGACGACGTCGCCGAACACCGCGACGCGGTTCGTACGACCTACGAACCGCTCACCGATGCGTACGTCGAGTGGGATGACCAGGAGACGATCGACGCGGTCCGCAACGCACTGAGCGTCTTTGGCGATGTCATTCCCCTTGAAGGCGTCGACGACTTCCCTGCCAGGTTGCGCGAGGCGCGGGTGGACTTCCTGTTCAACATGGCCGAAGGTCAGCGGGGACCGAGCCGCGAGGCACATGTGCCGGCCATCGCCGAGTTCCTCGGCGTCCCGTACCACGGCAGTGATCCGCTCACCCTTGCGATCACCCTCCACAAGGTTCGTACAAAGGAAATCCTGCTTCAGCACGGGATCCCGACAGCGGCGTTTGCCTGGGTCGAATCGGAGCACGAGCTCGGCGTCTTGGCCAACGGGCATCGCTACCCAGTTTTTCTCAAGCCGGTCTGGGAAGGCTCCTCTAAAGGAATAGCGGAAGCGAACTACGTGGAGACGCCGGGCCAGGCAATCGAGCGCGCTCGAGAATTGCTCGTCACCTATCGGCAGCCGGTGCTTGCCGAGGCGTTCCTGCCAGGTGAGGAGTTCACCGTCGCCATTCTGGGCAACGGCGCCGAGGCACGGGCGCTGCCGATCATCCGGTACCGGTTCGACGAGCTTCCGAGCGGCGCACTTCCAATCATGGGCTACGAGGCCAAGTGGACATGGGATACCCTCGAGGCCGAGCTCCAGATTCTCGAATGCCCGGCCGCTGTGCCATCGGCACTCACCAAGGAGGTGCAGGCCACCGCGCTTGCCGCCTATCGGGTATTGGGCTGCCGAGACTGGTCTCGGGTGGACTTGCGTCTCGACGAGAACGGCACGCCACATGTCTTGGAGCTCAACCCGCTTCCCGGCATCATCCCGGATCCCGCGGCCAACAGCTGCTTCCCGCGGGCAGCGGCAGCAGCAGGCATGACCTATGACGAGCTGATTCAGACGGCCGCCAAAATCGCCTGGCGTCGCATTTCCGGCAGAGAGCTCATGGCCACAACTCTGGCTGGAGGCGTCACCTGAGGATCGCGCTGCTCTACGACAGCGGAGCTGACAGCTGGAGTCCCGAAGACATCCAGGCCGTACTCGATTCCGTTTCGGGAGTTCAGCGGGTGCTGCTGGCTGCCGGACACGACGTCGTGCGCATCGCGACCCGACCCGACCTCGAATGGTTCGACGCGGCGCGGCAGACGGATCTCGTCTTCAACCTGTGCGAAGGTGTGGCAGGCGTCAGCCGCATGGAATACGCCGTGGCATCTGCCCTCGAGCTAACCGGGGTTCCGTACACGGGCTGTTCACCGTGGACGATGACCGTTTGCCATCGCAAGCCACTGCTCAATGCGGCACTCCGCGACCTGGGACTTCCCATTCCTCCTTCGTTCGTCCCGGATGGACGGAGGCCGCCACGAGCCGACTGGCCATTTCCATCTATCGTCAAGCCGGCTGCTGAGGACGCCAGCATCGGGATCGACCAAGGATCCGTCGTCACGACTCCTCAGGAGCTCGAGCGGCGGATCGCCCATGTGGAAGCGCTCCATGGAACCGCGTTTGTACAGCGCTACGTGACTGGCCGCGAGATCGCTGTCGGGTTCGTCGGTAGCCACACGCTTCCGCTGTCAGAGATCGACTTCAGCCGGATGCCCGGCGATGCATGGCCAATCGTATCGTTTTCCGCGAAGTGGCACGAAGACAGCCCGGACTACATCGGCACTGAGCCGAGGTGCCCGGCTCGGGTCGATGATGCGCTCGCGACCCGGATCCTGGAGATCGCCCGTGCTGCTTGGCAGGCGGTCGAGGGACGTGGCTACGGGCGGGTCGACTTTCGCATTGACGAGGATGGGCACCCGTGGGTCCTCGAGGTGAACCCCAATCCGGACCTTTCCACCGACGCCGGTCTCGCGCGCATGGCTCGCGCATATGGATGGACCTACGGCGATCTGGTCGAGCAGATCGTGCGTACGGCACTCGAGACTCCCACCAGCGCGCTGACGACCCCGACGCACGCGGGGGTCACGCTTACATGACCGCCTCGGACGTGGCGCTCACCCTTCGGCCTCCACGACTCGCCGACCGGGACCGCGTGGCGCAGTTGGTCGAGGCCACCGGTGTGTTTCGACCCGACGAGATTGCGGTGGCCGTCGAAGTCTTCAACGGCGCTGCATCGCAGCCCGGTGTCGATTACCACGGCATCTGCGCCTTGGACGGTGATGCGCTCACTGGCTTCACGGTATTCGGTCCCACGCCGTGCACCGCATCGACTTGGGACCTGTATTGGATCGTGGTTGCTCCCGATGCCCAGGGCCGGGGAATCGGGCGCCAGTTGATGGCGGCGGCCGAAACCGCCATCAGGTGGCAGGGCGGGACGCTGGTCGTGGTCGAGACTTCTTCGCGCAACGACTACGGTCCGACACGGGCGTTCTATGAGACGATTGCCTACGTGCCGGCAGCGCATATCCAGAACTACTATGGCCCCGGTGATGACCTGGTAGTCTACATCAAGTCCCTCTCTCCTCCCGACGCAGAGACAACGCACAATGGCTGAATGGCAAAAGCTACTCCATCAGCGTAGCATCCGCTCGCTGCAACAGTTGGTCGACAGGTTCGGTCCAGAAGAGTTCCCCGATCTGGACCGATTGCAGGAGGCCGTCGATAGCTTCGAGTTCCGTATCAGCCCCGCGATGGTCGATCTGATCCAGGAACCCGGTGACCCCATTTGGCGCCAGTACGTACCCGACTTGCAGGAGCTGGAGATCGTGGATGGCGTGCTGGACAGTCTCGATGAAGAAGCCGACAGCCCGGTTCCCAACATCACGCATCGGTATCCCGACCGGGCCCTGTTTCTGGTCAGTCCCGTGTGCGCTGCCTACTGCCGGTTCTGCACGCGGCGACGCAAGGTCGGTGATCCGGAGAAGATTCCGATGGCGCAGCTCGAGAGCGCCTTCAGCTATCTGGAAGATCACGCCGAAATCCGCGACGTGATTCTCTCAGGTGGTGATCCACTTTTGCTCTCCGACCGGCGGCTCGATCTGATCTTGGGACGGCTTCGCAAGATCAAGCACATCGAGGTAATTCGCATTGGCAGTCGGGTCCCATGCCATCTGCCGGACCGGATCACTCCCGAACTGTGCAAGGTGCTGCGGAAGCATCACCCCATCTACATCAACACGCACTTCAACCATCCCGCCGAGTTGACGGCCGATGCCGTTCGCGGGCTGGGCATGCTCGCCGACGCCGGCGTGCCACTCGGGTGTCAGACCGTGCTGCTCGCCGGCGTCAACGACGATGTCGACGTGATGAAGGAACTGATGCAGCGGCTGCTCGCAGCCCGCGTACGGCCGTACTACATCTTCATGTGCGACAATGTCGCCGGGGTCGAGCACTTCAAGACGAGTATCGAGAAGGGACTGGAGATCATCAGCGGACTGCGGGGATGGACCAGCGGGCTCGCGGTGCCGCATTTCGTCATCGACGCCCCTGGCGGAGGCGGGAAGATCCCGATCCTACCCGAATACATCGAGAGCATCTCGGAATCTGACGTCGTGCTGCGCAACTACCAAGGAAAGCGGTTCGTGTATCCGCAAGCACGATCTCAGGTCCTCGTCGCGGCCGGTCTCGCCGAGCCCGAGTATTCGCTGCTGCCCGCACTCGATGCGGCCGCACCGAAGGGACGCGCGCGCGCCTCGTCACAAAACGGCAAACGTAAGACCGCCAAGCGAAAACGCTCTTGATCGGAGAGCATAGGAAGACCCCGGCGCTGGCGCGCCGGGGTCTTTGTTTTTCTACTTGGCTCGCTCCTCCTTACGCTCCTTCTCACGCTCCTCGCGAATCTTCTCCGCGATTTCCGCTGGAACTTCCTGATAGCTGGAAAGCTCCCACCGGAAGTCTCCACGACCGTGCGTGATCGAGTGCAGCGTCGTGGCATAGCGGTACATCTCGGCTTCCGGGACGTACGCGCTGACCTTCGTCAACCGCCCGTCCCCTTGGCTGCCGAGAATCTGACCACGGCGGGACGAGAGATCCCCCATTACCTCCCCGAGGTTGTCATCTGGGGTCCAGATCTGGACCTCTAAAATAGGCTCCAGGAGGATGGGTTTGGCCTTCGACGCCACGTTCCGAAAGGCCTGAATGCCAGCCATCTTGAACGACTGCTCGTTGCTGTCCACGTCGTGATACGAGCCGTCGTAGCATTCGACCTGGAAGTCGACCACGGGATACCCCGCAATGATGCCACGCTCGGCGGATTCGACGACCCCTTTGTCGACCGCCGGAACGTATTTCGAAGGGATCACACCACCCTTGATCTTATCGACGAACTCGTACCCCTTCCCCCGTGGCAGCGGCGCGATCCGAATCCAGCAGTCACCGAACTGGCCGCGACCTCCAGTCTGCTTCTTGTGACGCCCCTGCCCTTCGGCCTTTCCTTTGAACGTCTCCCGATAAGCAATGCCAGGCCGTCCCAGCTCCGCATGCACTCCATACTTGCGCTGCAACCGACCAACCACGACCTCGAGATGGCGCTCTCCAAGACCGCCGATCAGCGTCTGACGCAGCTCGGCGTTGTACTCGTGATGGAAGGTCGGGTCTTCCTCATGCAGCTTTTGCAGACCCATCGACAGCTTGTCTTCCTCCCCGCGCTGCTTCACCTCCACCGACAACACCGTCAGCGGCTTGGGGAACGGAATCTTGGACAACACCACCGGCTTGGCCTGAGTCGAAAGCGTGTCGTTGGTGTGTGTGTCCTTGAGCTTGGCGACCGCCCCAAGATCCCCGACATGCAGGATCGGGATCTCTGTGCGGTCCTTGCCTTGGGCGACCGACAGATGGTTGAGTTTCTCAATCGCGCTGCGGGGCGCGTTATAGACCTCGGTTCCGTTGGCAACGCTGCCCGAATACACCCTGAAATACGACACGTCACCCACATGGGGCTCCGATACCGTCTTGAACACTTGAGCAACAAACGGGGACTTGTCACTTGCATCCAGCTCGACAGGCTGCGCGCTCCCCCACTGTTCCGCCACCGTCGGACCGCGCTCGGTCGGTGCGGGCACGAGCTCGGTGAGCTTAGCAAGCAGGGCTTGCATCCCGTACGTCTGCTCGGCCGATCCGCAGAGCAGCGGGAAGAGTTCTCCTCTGGCCATGCCAGCCTTCATGGCCGCGATGGCCTCCTCACGGGGGATTTCCTCCCCGCCGAGATAGCGTTCGAGTAGCTCGTCGCTGGTCGTCGCGATCGTCTCAATCAGCTCTTGCGAGTACTTCTCGAACTTGGCCTGGTATTCCTCGGGTATGTCGACTTCTTGGTACTCGCCCTTCTTCGTGCCTTTCTTGTACAGATGGCATCTCTGCGAGAAGAGGTTGATGATGCCATGAAAGTCCGGACCTTCACCCACCGGGACCTCGATCGGAACGACATTCGGGGTCAAGTGTTCCTTGATGTCCTTGTACACCTTCTCGAAATCGGCATTCTCCTTGTCCAGCAGCGACAGGAAGAAGAGGCGAGGTATCCCTCGCTTGGCGGCGAACTCCCACGTCTTCTCGGTCCCCACCTCGACACCCGCAGTCGCGCTCACGACGATCAAGGCCGTGTCGGCCGCATAGATGCCAGCCAACGCGTCGCCAATGAAGTCGAGATACCCTGGTGTGTCGATAAGGTTGATCTTGACGCCTTTCCACTCCGCGTGTGCCAGCGCCAAGCTGATGGAGTACTGCCGTTCGATTTCGTCGGGGGTGTAATCGGTAAGAGCCGTTCCCTGCAAAACAGATCCGTGTCGCGTGCTGCTGCCAGCCACGAACGCAAGCGCATCAACCAGACTCGTCTTTCCGCTTGCGCCGTGGCCCACGACCGCGACATTGCGGATCACATCTCCCGTATAGACCTTCACGGTCGCACCTCCTCCTTGAGGGACCCAGAACATGCTCCTCTGGGCTACCCGTCGCAACCCCCGCTTGGAGACCTCGTTCGCGCGCGGCGCGGCGGTGCCCGACGCACCGCGCTCCCGCGGCTTGCCGCGGTCAGGAATGTCTCACAAGTGCTTGAGGGACTGTGACTTTTGGTCGGTCAGGGTGCTACGGGTTGGTGGGCCGAATGTCGAGCTCGGAGACCAACGCGTGATCCGGCAGCCGAAGCGCCGCAAGTACCATTGCGGCAACATCATCGGCCTGGAGCTTCTGCTCCGGACGCTCCAACGCGCCGCCGGATTTCTCAAAAAACGGTGTGACGACCGACCCCGGACAGATCGCCGTCACGCGAATCCCCTGTTTGCGGACCTCGCCGAACAGCGATTTGGAGAAGCCGAGCACCGCATGTTTGGAGGCGGCGTAGGCAGCGGCACCCGGAACAGGATTCCTCCCAGCCAGACTGGCAATGTTGACGATGTGTCCCCGCTCTCGCCGAGCCATCTCGGCGAGAACCGCCCGCGTCATGAGAAAGACACCGCGAACGTTGACTGCCAGTGTTGCGTCGAAATCGTCCGTCGACATATGCTCGACCGGAACGAAGTACGCGAGGCCCGCGTTGTTGACCAGCACGTCGACCGGTCCAAACCGCGACCGGGCCATTGCGACAAAGGTGTCGACACTCCGCTCGTCCGCCACGTCACATCGCCCCCCCACCGCAGTGATGTCTTGGCGATTCAAGTCCCCAACCAGCGCTTCAACCGCGTCGCCGGTTCGGGCGCACAAGGAGAGCCTCGCCCCTTCGTTGCCCAGCGCTACCGCAATGGCTCGGCCAATTCCCTGCGTCGCTCCCGTGACAACGCAGTGTCGTCCGCGTAATTCCATGATAGATCTCTAGCGCACGTAGACGGTTTTGATATTCACGAATTCCCGAATACCGAAGATCCCGAGCTCGCGACCAAAGCCCGACTGCTTGATACCACCGAATGGTAGCCGCGGATCCGACTTCACGAAGGAGTTGACGAAACAGGCACCGGCGTCCAGACGGTCCCGCGCGAGACGCTCACCCCGTTGCACGTCCATGGTAAACACAGCTGCGCCCAGGCCGAACGACGAGTCATTTGCGAGGCGCACGGCATCCTCCTCGTCTTCCGCGGTGATGATGGCCGCGACCGGGCCGAACAGCTCCTCATCGTACGCCGGCATGCCCGGTCGCACATCATCGAGCACCGTTGGCGGATAGAATGCGCCTGGCCCCGGAGGAATACGACCTCCCAACAGAAGCCGTGCTCCCCGCTCGACGGATCGAACCACCTGGTCGTGCAACTCGTCTCGTAGATCACGCCGAGCCTGTGGTCCGACGTCGACGCCTTCTTCCAAAGGGTCACCCATACGCTTGGCTCGCATGGTCTCAACGAACCGCTCGACGAACTCGTCACGGATTGAGCGCACCACGATGAACCGTTTGGCCGCAATACAGCTTTGCCCACTGTTGATGAGCCGCGAGTTCACACACGTGGCGACGGCCTCTCTCAGATCGGCGTCGGCGAGGACGACGTACGGATCGCTGCCGCCCAGCTCCAACACCGTCTTCTTGAGCGCCGTACCGGCAGCTGCCGCAATGGCCGCACCAGCCGGCCCGCTACCCGTCAACGTGACCGCCTTCACTTGCGGCGCTTCGATCACGGCACGGACGCCCCTCGATCCGATCACCAACGCACGGAAGAGATCCGTCGGAAATCCCGCTTCCTGGAAGACCGCCTCGATGGCCAGCGCGCACCCCATCACATTCGAAGCGTGTTTGAGCAATCCTGCGTTGCCCGCCATGAGAGCAGGTGCCGCAAACCGGAAGACTTGCCAGAACGGGAAGTTCCACGGCATCACGGCGAGGACCACACCGAGCGGGCGGTAGGCCACGAAGCTCCGCGTCGCATCTGTTGCGATGGACTCGTCGGCAAGAAACGCCTCGGCCTGCTCAGCATAGAACTCACACACCCACGCGCACTTCTCTGCTTCAGCCTTTCCCTGCGCCACGGGCTTCCCCATCTCGAGTGCCATGAGCTCAGCGTAGTCAGAGGCGCGCTGGCGCAGCAGCGATGCGGCCTTGAGCACCAGGGATCGGCGATGCTCGAACGTGGTCTGCTGCCACTCCACTGCGGTCTCTGCCACGTCACCCACGATCGACGCAACTTCGGCCGGCAGTACTTCGGCATACCGGGCAATGCGCTCACCCGAAGCAGGGTTGATTGTCTCGATCGGTGTCACGCCGTCGTCACAGACTGTCCGTCTTGGCCTTCTTCGTCTTCAGCCCTGACAGCGCGTACGCCGGACACCAGCCGACGAGTCCGGTGATGAGCGGAAGAAAGCCCAACCATTTAAACACGGTTCCCAACGTTCCGGTCACAATGCCGGCCCAGCCGAGACTCAGAAGCGCAATACCCGCAATCACGCGTAGCACCCGATCCCACCCAGCCTCATTGATCCAGCTCATCTCTCCTCTCCTTTCTCCATGGTTGCCGATAGAGTATCGCCAATTCGACGGAAGATGCAATTCGAACGTTCCCAGCTTGCGCGGCGAGGCGCGCCCATCCATACTGCCCGCCAGGCCTCTTGCCGTTCTGTCCATCTCGCTCTTCTCGTGATGCTGCTTGTGTCCACCGGGAGCTGTCGCCAGCTTCACCACTGCGTCGGATTCGGCAACTAAGAGCTTCTTCGGAGCACCGAGAAGGTGATGAACACATGAGTGGTAAGAGTATTCTCCCGAACCTCGACCGCGAGCAGCTCGAGGAGTTCGAAGCAACTTGGAACCGGCATCCCGGCATGGTGCACATGGGTGCGCGCCTCGATCTCTCTGACCCACGGCACGTACGTGCTGTGGTGGATCCGATCAAGCCTGAGCACCGCGGCGGGCTGGGCACAGACGCCGTGAACGGTGCAGTGATCGCCGGCGTGTTCGACTTGGTCATCGGCCTTTCGGGTTACCTCCAAACCCTCGGGCGACGGGCCGGCGTTGCACAACTCAGTATCCAGTTCTTGCGCCCTGTTCTTGGAGAGCGATTCGACATCGTTGGTTATCCTGTCCGTGTCGGCACGAACCTCGTGTTCTGCACTGCTGAGTTGCGCGATGAGAGAGACGTCGTCTGCGCCCGGTGCGACGGTATGGTCGCTGTATCTGGCCGGGACACCGGTGCGGGACCAGCCTTCTAACGCTTCACGTGTTCTCCACGTTGCTCATCCTCGCGCACGTCGGTGCCTCCGTCATTTTGGCGGCGTACGGGGCACATCGGCTGTCGCTGGCATTGCGCTATCTCCGGCACGTCCGCCGCTCAGATCGTGTTCCGGCACCACTGCCCACACCGCTTCCGCGCGTGACCGTACAGCTTCCGCTCTACAACGAGCGGTACGTTGCTGCGCGTGGCGTCGAGGCGCTTGGCGCCCTGCGCTACCCACGCGATAGGCTGCAGATTCAAGTGCTGGATGACTCCACCGACGGGACTACCATCGTGGCCCGAAAGGCCGTACAGCGGCTCCGCAATCAAGGCCTCGACGCCGAATATGTGCCGCGTTCCGCGCGGACGGGGTTCAAGGCTGGCGCGCTTGCGGCGGGTCTCGACCACGCAACCGGTGAATTGGTCGCGGTGCTCGATGCGGACTTCGTGCCAGACCCCGCCTTTCTCCTCGCGCTGGTCGCAGAGTTCAACGACCCCACCGTCGCAATGGTGCAGGCTCGATGGAGTCACCTCAACGCAGCCTCGAGCGTCCTCACGCGAGCGCAGGCGCTACAGATCGACGCGCACTTCACCATTGAGCATGGCGTGCGCGCCGCCACTGGGTGCTTTTTCAACTTCAACGGCACAGCGGGCATCTGGCGACGTCGTGCCATCGATGCTGCCGGTGGGTGGTCCGCCGAGACCCTGACGGAGGACCTCGATTTGTCGCTCCGTGCCCAGCTAGCGGGCTGGCGGTTCGTGTACCGCGATGATGTCGAAGCGCCGGCCGAGTTGCCCGTCGAGATTGCCGGATATCGAATTCAACAGCAGCGCTGGGCGCAGGGAGGAATACAAACAGCGAAGAAGCTCCTCCCACGTATTCTACGTGCCGCCGTCCCGGTCCGGGTCAAACTCGAGGCGTTTTGGCAGCTGACCGGGCATGCGACCTATCTCATGCTTGTCGTATTGGCTCTCACGAGTCTCATCGCCGGGTGGATGATTTCCCCGATGCAACGTGATCTCGTGTTCGCCTTCGACGGTACCCTCCTCCTGTGCTCTGCGCTTTGCCTCACCGCGTTCTACGGTGTGGCAGCCCGGAGTCGTGGCGCCGCAGGGTGGAAGCGCCGGGTCCTGCTAGTCCCCGTCATTATGCTGCTCGGCGCTGGGATCGCGCTGGGACAGGCAGGAGCGGTCTTGAGAGGCCTACGCGGAACTCGTACCCCATTCTACCGAACGCCGAAGTATTGTGTGGAGGGCCGACGCACGACGGGGTGGCGTTCGGCGCCGTACCGCCTCGCGGCGCCGAAAGCGACCATGGCTGAGCTCGCAACAGGAACCGCGGTCCTGGCGCTCTTCGCGGCGGCCGTGCTCAGTGGCAATGCAGTCGCCAGTGGCTCAGGCTTCCTCCTCGGACTAGGCACCATCTCCGTTGGACTGGGCGCGCTCACCCAGTCTCGTGGAACAGCCGAGGTACCACCCAACGGCGTCCCGCATCGCATAGAGCAGAACCGGAGCTGAGACCGTGGAGCACCTGCTGACCGGCCTGACCATAATCGTGGTGCTCGGTATTGGAGCACAGTGGCTGTCATGGCGGCTCAAGGTCCCGGCAATCCTCTTCTTGCTCGTCGTCGGCTTCATCGCGGGACCGGTGGCAGGTGCAGTCGATCCCGACGTCATCTTTGGTGACTTGCTCTTCCCGATCGTGTCGCTCTCCGTTGCGATCATTTTGTTCGAGGGCGGGCTGAGTCTCGACGTCGCCGAGCTGCGA